>DASRRA010000077.1:0-6425 GCA_035696085.1 Bacteroidia bacterium
CTCGATGATTTAACAACAATTACCAATGATGCAGAAACAGCGAAGTCTGCACTGGATCAGGTTGGCGTTGTTCCAAATCCATACTATGCATACTCCGGATACGAAAAAGCGGGTGTAGAAAACGTCGTTAAATTTGTTAATCTTCCAAATCGTTGTACTGTTAATATTTATACAATGAACGGAACATTGATCAGAACATTAAGAAAAGACGATTCAAGCACCTACTTGAATTGGGATTTGAAAAACCAGGCACTTATTCCAATCGCAAGCGGAATGTACATCATACACGTGGATGCACCAGGTGTGGGCGAGAGAATATTAAAATGGTTCGGTGTAATGCGTCCGATCGACTTGGATGCATACTAGTACAAACAATTAATTTGAATAGCGTATCTGTTGGAGCATAGCAAAGACAGGAAATATAAATAGATCTTAATAGTAAAAATATGAAGCACAACTATAAAATAGCTGCCTTTATTCTGGGATGTTTTTTCGTGTCACTGCAATCGACGTTTGCAGGTAACCCTGATCGTGCTGGACAATCTGGTGCTACTGAATTATTAATTAATCCATGGGCGCGCAGTACTGGATTTGCAGGCTCCAATGTAGCAGGTGCAAGAGGTATAGAATCAGCATTTACAAATGTTTCGGGTATTGCGTTTACCAAAAAAACAGAGCTTGTATTTTCACACCAGTTATTTCTGCAGGGAAGTGGTATCACGCTTAATACTGTTGGAGGAAGTCAACACGTTGGCGAAACAGGCGCAATCGGAATTGCAATCACTGCGATGGATTTCGGAGATATTGATATTACTACCGCTGAATATCCGGAGGCAGGAAAACTTGGTAAATTCTCCCCTCAGTTTCTAAACATTGGATTAGCCTACGCAAAGAACTTTTCGGATGACATTGCCGGTGGATTGATGTTGAAAGTGATCACAGAAAAAATATCAAACGTGAGCGCCAGAGGAGTTGCATTAGATGCAGGTATCCAATATACCGCTGGTAAAAATGATCAAATGAAATTTGGTATCGCCCTTAAAAACTGGGGACCAAAAATGAAATATTCAGGAGATGGTTTGTCATTTAAAACACCTGTTCCTGCAGCTACTAACGGAGCAAACACCATGACTGTTGAACAACGTTCGGCTCAGTTTGAATTACCGGCATTATTGAACATTGGTGTTGCTTATGATATTTATCTTCAAAAAGATACGGCTGAAATTAAAACAAATCGCATCACTGTGAATGGTGCCTTTACATCCAATTCTTTTTCAAAAGATCAATTTAAATTTGGATTAGAATATAGCTGGAAAAATATTTTAATGGTAAGAGCTGGATACGCTGTTGAAAAAGGATTATTCTCCTCTGCTGACAGAACAAACGTTTATACCGGGCCAAGTGCCGGCTTTACATTGGAAGTGCCATTTACCAAGACAAAATCTACTTTTGGAATCGATTACTCCTATCAAACGTCAAATCCGTTCCAAGGAACACATACGTTAGGTGTTCGAATAAATTTATAATTTTTCATATATTTGTAATATATAACGAGAGAGTCTGATCTTAATCAGATTCTCTTATGTTTTTTATTTAAGCATATAAACTAGTACTATCATGTCTCAAATTTCATATTTTACCGAAGAAGGATTAAAAAAATTAAAAGATGAATTGCATCAGTTAAAGGTGCATGAGCGTTCATCTATTTCGAAACAAATTGCAGAAGCCAGAGATAAAGGCGATTTGTCGGAAAATGCCGAATATGATGCAGCAAAAGAAGCACAAGGCCTTTTGGAACTGAAAATATCCAAATTGGAAGAAATACTAGGTAACGCACGGTTAATTGATGAATCAACGCTTGATCTTTCAAAAGTGCTAATTCTTTCAAAAGTGAAAATTAAGAATGTTAATAATGGAGCAACAATGTCTTACACCCTTGTAGCTGAAAACGAAGCGGATTTAAAAGCCGGAAAGATATCAGTTGATTCGCCTATCGGAAAAGGATTGCTTGGAAAGAAAATCGGTGAAACCGCTGACATTAAGGTGCCGAATGGAACAATGAAATTTGAAATAATCGATATTTCACGCTAATGGCTAGTATCTTTTCAAAAATAATCAAAGGCGAAATTCCTTCACATAAAATTGCTGAGGATGAAAAATTTTTCGCTTTCCTGGATGTATTTCCACTTGTACCAGGGCATGTACTCGTTGTTCCCAAAAAAGAAACCGATTATATTTTTGATATAGAAGATGCAGACCTGGCAGAAATGATGGTGTTTGCGAAAGGCGTTGCCAAAGTTTTAAAACAGGCCATGCCTTGTAAACGTATTGGAGTAGCCGTTATCGGATTGGAAGTACCGCATGCACACATTCACCTGGTGCCTATGAACAGCGCAGATGATTTAAACTTTACGCGGCCCAAATTAGGCCCTACACAAGAAGAGCTAAAGCAAATCGCTGAAAAAATCAGATCGAAATTTTAGTTATAACTTCTTATCCGGATTATCTGCAATAAAGGCTTTCCAACCGGTATAATTCTTTTTAGCACCCACCGGCTTGCGTTGAAAGTAATGACATACAGCTGCTGCCAAACCATCCGTAGCATCTAAAAATTCAGGAGTTTCCGTAAAATTCAATAAGGATTTTAACATCGCACTCACTTGCTCTTTAGAAGCATTTCCATTTCCGGTAATGGATTGCTTGATTTTTTTCGGTGAATACTCCGTAATGGGAATATTTCTGGAAAGTGCACCGGCAATAGCTACTCCCTGCGCCCTCCCCAACTTCAACATGGATTGCACATTTTTACCAAAAAAGGGGGCTTCGATGGATAATTCATCCGGTTTATATTCTTCAATCAAGCTCACAATGCGCTCAAAGATTTTTTGCAGCTTCAATGCGTGATCATCAATTTTATCCAGCTTTAACACACCCATTACAATCAATTTCATCGTATTGCCCTGGATGTGAATCAAACCATACCCCAGAATATTTGTACCCGGATCCACTCCCAAAACTATTTTATCTGTTTTCATGATTTCACCTTAACCGCTTTTTTTCTTATCATTGTGTGAATGAATAATCTGAAAGATATACGATTTTACAAAGTTATAAGTCTTTTTATTAAGGCAATCGTATTAACCGCTTCATTTTATTACATCCTGCACAAATTAATTACTTCTTCTGCTCTTTTCGCGCATAGTCCCTTTCATTTTTCTTTCAAAAGCAGTTGTTATATCCTATTCACGATCATACTCATGTTTTGTAACTGGGGCGTGGAAGCACGCAAATGGCAATTGCTCATCGCAACGGATGAAAAAATATCCTGGAGCACTTCCTTACAATCTATTTTTGCCGGTGTGACCATGAGTATTTTTACACCAAACCGCGTAGGTGAATTTGCAGGACGTATCTTTTTTTTGAAAGAAATGAATAAAGTAAAGGCATCCATGCGAAGCGCTTTTGGAAGTTTTATGCAATTGCTGATTACATTGATTGCTGGCTGTTTTGCCAGCTTGCTGTATATAAAAAAGGAATACAACAATCTTGTTCCACTTCAATCGTTTTTGGATCCGGATAATAAATGGATGCTCTTTACCCTGGTACTAATCGTTATCGCAATTATATATGCAATTGTAAAATTTCCTTATTTTCTAAAATGGAGACATTACCTTGCAGCAAGTTTTAAAATTCCAAGGAAACAATTTTTTCAAACACTTTTCTTGTCAGCCATTCGCTATTTTGTTTTTACAATGCAATTTTATTTAATGTTGTTGGCAATTGGAATAGAAATCGACTGCTTGTCTGCTTTTATGTTGATCGCTGTCACTTTTTTAATGACATCCATCATTCCCTCTTTTGCGTTGACAGAAATCGTTGTGCGAAGCGCTGTCGCCGTATCTGTATTTGCGGCAACGGGTCAGGCGGAAATGGCAGCAACAGCTTCCTTTTTCCTGTGGGTTATTAACCTGGCTATTCCTGCTGTATTGGGAAGTTTGTTCATGGGTAAACTGCAATTTTTTAAAGCCTGAAAATGACAACATTCTTTTTTCTACTCGTCTATTTGTTTGTTGCTCTTTTTGGGATGTACTGCTTGTTTATTATTTCCTTTTGCTTTGGTTGGCTGAAGACGAAGGGAGATGTTGACATTGATGACGAATTGAATACGGAAATAAGTATCATCATTGCGGCCCGAAATGAAGAAGACAGTATTGCCTCTTGTCTTCGTGCGTTGGTTAATCAATCCTACCCGGCAGCACACATGGAAATAATTGTGGTGAATGATCATTCGGTTGACAATACCGTTCAGATCGTACAAAGATTCTGTGAGCAATATCAGTTTATCCAATTGATTTCATTGGATGACCAAGAGCATGGGAAAAAGCAAGCGCTGCAAAAAGGGGTAGCACAAGCAAAAGGTGAACTTATTTTTACAACCGATGCCGATTGCGTAATGGGAATGGATTGGCTGCGCATCATGATTTCCTACCAGAAAAAAACAAACGCTGAAATGGTTGTAGCACCGGTTTGTTTCAACAGCGAAAAATGTGTGTTTGAAAAAATGCAAACGCTCGAATTCATGGCCTTGATGGCCAGTGGAGGTGGAGCACTGTATTTTAATAAAGCCGTTCTTTGCAATGGTGCCAATTTGATGTATACCCGAAAAGCATTTGATGCCGTGAATGGTTTTGATCAGATCGATGAATACCCAAGCGGAGATGATGTTTTGCTTATGTATAAGATCAATAAAAAATTTCCGGGGAAAATTAAATTTTTAAAGAACCAGGATGTAATTGTGTATACATCGGCAAAGAAAACCTGGCAAGAATTTATGCAGCAGCGTAAACGCTGGGCATCCAAAAAAATAACGCAGCTGAACAATCCTACAAAGATTCTTTCCATCAATGTTTACCTGTTTAATTTTTTATTGTTTGTGTTACCGTTACTGTATATGTGGGTACAGCCTCGTAGTTGCCAAGGGGTTGATTTTGTTACCACCTGGCTTCTCATTTTTTGTTTAAAATGTGGAATTGACTTTTTGTTACTATTTTTAGCAGCTACTTTTTTTAATAAGAAAAAATGGTTGCCGTTTTTTATTCCTGAACAAGTATTGTATGTACCATATGTGGTGTTTACAGGTTTTCAGGGAATGTTCGGTAACTATGTTTGGAAGGGAAGAAAAATAAAAAATAAATGACAGCAAAAAAACATACTTCTTCGAATTCGCTTTCAGCAGCAGCCTGGCAACGTGTCAAGAAAAATAAATTGGCCATGCTGGGATGCGGGATCATTGCTTTCTGCCTGTTAGTAGCTATTCTGGGGTATAGCATTACACCCGATTCAACACCGGATGCCAATAATCAGCTGCTTGAAATTTCAAAGAAACCTCCCGGATTCAAAGTTACCATGTTACAGGTTAGAAAAAATGAAGCAGACCATTCCAGTAACCTTTTTAATAAAATGCTTTTTGGTGAACCAAGCGCCTATCGTTCTGTTCCTATTTCTTCCTATGAATTTAAAGATGATAAAATAAGTTGCATTGCCTACAATTCATCTTCCAGCAAAAAAACAGAACTAAGTTTTAACCTGGCTGATGTGGTATGTGCCGTAAACATGGATAGTACCGTTCAGACAAACCTGCAGGAAGGCAGCATCACATTTTATGATATAACGGAAAATAAAAAAGTTAAAAAACAGATTTCCGAATTAAAACAAATCATTGAAAAAGAAAACATCGTCACTCAAAAATTTATCCTCGGAACGGATCCAACAGGGCGTGATTTGCTGAGCAGGTTAATGTTGGGTTCACGCGTCTCCTTTTCTGTGGGACTCATTTCCGTGGTGATATCCATTTGCATCGGTATGATTATCGGCTCCATTGGCGGCTATTATCGTGGTAAAATTGATACGCTGATTGTTTGGTTTATCAATGTGGTTTGGGCTGTTCCAACGCTGTTGTTGGTTATTGCAATCACACTGGCCCTTGGAAAAGGTTTCTGGCAAGTGTTTATAGCGGTAGGCCTTACCATGTGGGTAGAAGTGGCGCGTGTGGTACGCGGACAAGTGTTAGGGCTACGTGAAAAAGAATTTGTGGAAGCCGGACGGGCATTGGGTTTTAGAAACAGCCGTATTTTATTCAAACACGTTTTGCCAAATGTAATGGGACCTGTAATTGTTATTGCAGCATCCAATTTTGCGGCAGCCATTTTAACAGAAGCTGGTTTAAGCTTTTTAGGCATAGGTTCTCAACCGCCAACACCATCCTGGGGTGCCATGATCAGTGCACACAGAGGATATATTATTGGTGATTCTTCTTACCTGGCTTTTCTGCCTGGAATAGCAATTGCGTTGCTGGTACTCTCTTTTATCTTATTGGGAAATGGCTTGCGAGATGCACTGGATACGAAATCAATGGACGATGATCA
>DASRRA010000078.1:0-2701 GCA_035696085.1 Bacteroidia bacterium
ATTTTTGAGTAACACTATCCCAATGTATCGTTTCAGCGTTTAGTTTGTAATAAAGTTTCCCTTCTTTAAATTTTTCAATAGAAAAACGAATACCGGTAAGATCATAAGTATGAAACTGTTCCAGGTAGATGAAATTTCCCGGCGAAAGTTGTTTGTGAATGTTTTTATCCTGGTTAAAAAATTCATTTCGAATGTATCTGTCTTCAAATGCAATTTGTTTTTTTGTTGCATGTGGAATAACAAAATTATTGAGAAGCAATGATAAGATTGTAATAACAGTAGCCGACAACATGTAAGGATAAAGCAGTCTCCTGTAACTGACGCCACTGCTCAGGATGGCAACAATCTCCGTACGAGTAGCCATTTGCGCTGTGAAAAAAATAACAGCAATAAAGGTAAAGAGTGGACTAAATAAGTTGATGATGTAGGGGATGAAGTTGAAGTAATACTCAAAAATAATTGCCTTAAAAGGAGCTTTCTTCGCAATAAAATCTTCTAGTTTTTCAGAGATATCAAATACGACAACAATCAAAATTATGAGTGTTAATGAGAAAAAGAAGGTCCCTAAGAACTTACGAATGATGTATTTATCCAGTAGCTTCATGCAGCGAATTCGTCTCTTATAATCGATTATTTAAGTTACCAACCATTTTATTTTTCCACTCTCTGAATGTTCCTGCAATTATTTGTTGGCGTGCTTCTCCAACCAGCCAAAGGTAAAATGCAAGGTTGTGGATGCTAGCAATTTGTGCGCCTAAAAGTTCTTGAGAGTGCACGAGGTGTCTTAGGTATGCTTTCGTATAAACGCGATCAACATAGGAGGTCCCATTTTCATCCAATGGAGAAAAATCATTTTTCCATTTTTCATTTTTTATATTGATGATTCCATTTTGTGTGAAAAGCAGTCCGTGGCGTGCATTACGTGTCGGCATCACACAATCAAACATATCGATACCCAAATCAATGCTTTCCAGAATATTCACCGGGGTTCCTACACCCATTAAATAACGCGGTTTTTCTTTAGGTAAAATATCACAAACCACTTCTGTCATGGCATACATGTCCTCAGCCGGCTCTCCTACAGATAAGCCACCAATGGCATTTCCTTCACGGTTTTGTGCGGCAATAAATTCAGCCGATTTTTTCCTCAGATCGGGATACACGCTGCCTTGTACGATTGGGAAAAGCGTTTGTGAATAGCCATATTTTCCTTCTGTTTCATCAAAGCGAGTACAGCATCTTTTTAACCAGCGGTGTGTCATATCCAGCGACTTGCTGGCATAGCTGTATTCACAAGGGTAGGGGGTGCATTCATCAAAAGCCATGATGATATCAGCACCAATGATGCGTTGAATATCCATCACACTTTCCGGGGTAAAAAAATGTTTGCTTCCATCAATATGGGAAGTGAACTTGGCCCCTTCTTCTGTTAATTTACGCTGGTTAGAAAGTGAATATACCTGGTACCCGCCGCTATCTGTTAAAAGAGGGCGGTCCCAGCCATTGAATTTATGAAGCCCTCCGGCTTGTTCAATGATGTCCAATCCTGGTCGAAGGTATAAATGGTAAGTGTTTCCTAGGATAATTTGCGCTTTTATATCTTCTTTCAACTCATGCTGGTGAACGGCTTTTACAGTTCCTGCTGTCCCTACTGGCATAAAAATAGGGGTTTGGATAGAGCCGTGATCTGTAATGATCTCTCCTGCACGTGCTTTACTGTTCTTATCCGTGTGTGAAATGCTGAATTTCATATAAACATATTGGGAATAAAGCTGCGAATTTACGATTTGAACCAATTGAAAAGAAGATATAAAAGCGCTAATTACGATAAACCTTGAATGAGAATTTTTGAAACCAGCCACAGTAAAGGAAAAGAGCAAAAAAAAGTGCAATAACTCCGAATTGTTAATTACTTTGTTTAAATCCTCTTAAAGCCTCCCTGCGAGAATTGCCCTTGAGCGCTTATATTTGTTAAATACAAGTTGAATTAAATACGCCCCATTATTTAATCAAAGCAGCATAACCTGTAAACCATTTTATGAATTTTTCGGCGTTAACTACTTTTTCATTAGGCTTGGTTTTATTTATTCTGTTTTGCCTGGCCTTAGCAATTCAACTTTCCTATTATCTGGGGGTATTTAACAAACTGGCTTTTCGTAAGAAAACAGTAATTCCTTCTTCTTTTCCACCAGCTTCCATTATCATTTGTGCAAAGAATGAAGCCGGAAATTTAACTCGTTTTTTACCAAGCGTATTTGAACAGGACTACCCTTCTTATGAAGTAGTGGTGGTGAACGATTGTTCCTACGACTCAACCGGCGATGTTCTTAAAGAGTTTGCAGTTCAGCATAAGAACCTGAAAATTGTGACCATACAGGAAGATGATAATTATACACACGGTAAGAAAATCGCGTTGATGTTGGGGATCAAAGGTGCTAAAAATGAGCATTTATTGTTAACAGATGCAGATTGCAAGCCGGCGGATAAGAATTGGTTAAAAGGAATGATGCAACAATTCGCAGCGGATACTGACATCGTTATCGGGTATGGAGCCTATGAAAAACAAAAAGGATTATTAAATAAGATCATCCGCTTTGACACATTTATGATAGCGCTGCAATATTTGTCATTTGCCCTGAAAGGCAAAACGTATATGGGGACCGGTAGAAACCTGGCCTATAAAAAATCTCTGTTTTTCAAG
>DASRRA010000079.1:0-9711 GCA_035696085.1 Bacteroidia bacterium
TAGCAGGCCCCTCTAACCAAATATCTGTAAAAGAATTGTCAGCATGTTTATTGAATTTTACATTCAAATTACCGCCAAGGGTTTTTATAGAACAGTGATTATCTGCTGTAGCTACGTGTTTGATGGAGGCCACCAATGCAGCTGCAGTAACACCGGTTCCGCAAGAGTAAGTCTCATCTTCAACGCCACGTTCATAGGTGCGAACAAATAAATCATTGTAGTGTTTTTCTACAAAGTTTACATTAGTACCTTCCGATTTAAAACGATTATTGTTTCTGATTTTTTTACCTTCTTCAAAAACATTGAAATTACGTACATCGTTTACAAAAGCTACATAATGCGGGGAACCTGTATTTAGAAAACTAAAATCCGTGTTCAATTCCACATTTTTTACATCATTCATTTTTAATGAAATAAAACCTGGCTTTACCGCTGCGATATGAGGGCCATCAATTGCTATAAAGTGAGCCTCCGCTTTTACCAGACCAAGCATACGGGCAAATTCAACAATACATCTGCCGCCATTTCCGCACATACTGCTTTCATTTCCATCAGCGTTATAATACACCATCTCAAAATCAAAACCCGATTTAGTTTGTAAAAGCATCAAACCATCAGCACCAATTCCGAATCTCCGATCGCACAACTTTGCCACCAGCTCATTGTCAAAGCGATTAAATTTTAAGTTCCGGTTATCGATTACCACAAAGTCATTCCCCGTACCCTGGTATTTATAAAAAGTAAAAGTCGTTTTCATATTATTTAAAATTGCTTAAAATACTTTCGTCTACAACTCTTTCGAAAGGTTTAAAATCTCTGTTATACTCAAGTTTATAAACCGTTGATGCATTTTTGATGTATAACACTTTGTTTAGGTTATAAAGTTTCATTTCTTCAATATCCGGTAATCCATACAAAATTACACTGTATTTGCTTAACTTATACCCTTTATAATTTAAAGGTGATCTCCAAAATTCGATTTGCACATATCGGTTTACTGAATGATTGTCATCTTTTATGTCACTTAATTTGTCTAGGAGAGAGTCCGTATGGCTCTTTATTTCCAGTGCATCCAGGTTTTTTAATTCAATGGTTCTGACATTTAATAATTCATCCTTCCGGATGACAATATTATCCGTAAAAGCCCCTGTTGATAGCGATATATCATCCGAATGCGCAGAATCTTCCTTCACTTCAGGTTTCGCTTCGTCAGTTTTATTTTTTTCAGATTCTTCCTTTTGTTTTTTATTTTTTATTTTCGTTAATGAATTAGCCTTTATGCTATCTGAAGGCCTGTCTTCAACGGTTTGCTGTGTTGAAAAGCTTTCAGGAAGGTTTTTATAAAAATTTAATTCTTTGAAATAGGTGTCCAGTCTTAAAATAAAAAAAGTACCGGCAATGACAATTCCAAGTAATAGTCCCAATATAAAAGGTGGAGCTTTTCTCTTAAAATAATTCATTTTTTGTTCGGTTTTTTTGTAGAAAAAGAAACAGAATGCAAAGGTAAGGAACCCTTTGAAACCCCCGTTAATTATTGTTAAAAATAAGATATTTTAGGGATATAGGAATAAACTTTGAGTTTTAAAACGCGTTATAAAAACAAAAATATAAACACTTAATATCAAGTTAAAATGAAAAAAATAATTGGAGCTTTTGTAATAGCTAGTATTGGAGGTTTTACAGCTTTAGGTATTGATCATTTCATGGACCCGAAGGTTCAAACAAATTCTCAGTTAAATTACCAAACACCTGCAAAATATGTCAATATGCCTGTTGCAGGACCGGAAACCGGAATTGATTTCACGACAGCTGCCGACTTGTCAATACATGCGGTCGTGAATGTAAAAACGACCTATCCATTGGAAACAAGCAACCCTTACATCTACGATCCATTCAGAGACTTTTTCGGACAGCGGATGCCTCAACAGCAGCAAGCACCGATGTCAACAGGGTCAGGGGTTATCATCTCCCAGGATGGTTATATTGTAACCAATAACCATGTTGTTGATAATGGTGAAAAGATTGAGGTGACATTGAATGATAAACGCAGTTATGTGGCAGAAGTCATTGGTAGAGACCCGGCAACAGATCTGGCACTTTTAAAAATCAAAGAAAGCAATTTACCTTTTATTAATTATGGAAATTCAGACAATGTAAAAGTGGGTGAATGGGTATTAGCGGTGGGAAATCCCTTTAACCTAACCTCAACCGTTACAGCTGGTATTATCAGCGCAAAGGCCAGAAATATCAATATTTTGTCAAACGACCCCTCAAAAGGACAGAATGCTGTTGAATCCTATTTACAAACCGATGCGGCTGTAAATCCGGGGAACAGTGGTGGAGCATTGGTAAATACAAAAGGGGAATTGGTTGGGATTAACTCGGCTATAGCTTCAAATACAGGCTCTTATACAGGTTACTCCTTTGCCATCCCTGTAAACCTGGCTCGTAAGGTGGTTGCCGATTTATTAGAATTTGGTGAGGTGCAAAGGGCTTATATTGGGGTAAGTATCCGTGATTTAGACTATAAATTAGCTAAAGAAAAAAGCATCAGTGTAATCCAGGGTGTTTATGTAAATGGTCTAGCACAAGGCGGATCTGGGGAAGAAGCTGGTATTAGAGAGGGAGATGTTATCACCAAAGTAGGAGAGGTGAGCGTAAACAATGTGCCTGAACTACAAGAGCAAATAAGCCGTCATCGTCCAGGGGATAAGGTAAGTATTACTTTAAAACGCAATAACCAAGAGAAAATACTGAATCTTGTTTTAAAAAATAAAAATGGCAATACCGACGTTGTAGAGAAAGCAAAAGTGGAAGTGGTTTCAGCCCTGGGAGCTACTTTTGAACCCGTAAATGAGGAAGACATGAAAAAGTTGAACCTCACCAACGGATTAAAAGTAGTGAAGCTTGGCGCTGGAAAGCTCTTGGGCTCAGGGATTAAAGAAGGCTTCATCATTACAAGCGTAGATAAGAAAAAAATAACTTCTGTAGATGATATTCGCACAGCCTTGGAAAATAAAAATGGTGGTGTGCTTATTGAGGGAGTTTACCCAAATGGCATGAGAGCCTATTACGGTTTCGGACTTTAAAAAAATGTTATAACCAGTTGAATTTTTTTTAGTCTTTTATTTAAGGAATTTCGTCAACGAAAATTAAAATTTAATCAGTTTTAAGGTTATTTATTAACAATAAGTGAAATTAAGTTAAAGATTATCTGAAAGAATTCTGAAAATAAGTGCTTTTAAATAGTACATTTGCAACTGATTCTATTGTCGAATATATAATATCATAAAATGAGACAGCTCAAAATAACCAAATCAATAACCAATCGCGAAAGCGCATCCCTGGATAAATACTTACAAGAAATCGGTCGTGAAGAATTAATTACTGCTGATGAAGAAGTATCCTTAGCGAAGCGAATCAGAGATGGGGATCAGGTGGCATTAGAAAAATTAACAAAGTCTAATTTACGTTTTGTGGTTTCTGTAGCAAAACAATATCAAAATCAAGGTTTAAGCCTTCCCGATCTTATTAATGAAGGAAATTTAGGACTTATTAAAGCTGCAAAACGTTTTGATGAAACACGTGGTTTTAAATTTATATCCTACGCCGTTTGGTGGATTCGCCAATCTATCCTTCAGGCATTAGCAGAACAATCACGTATCGTACGTTTACCATTGAACCAGGTTGGTTCACTGAATAAAATCAACAAAGCATTTTCTAAATTAGAGCAACAATACGAGCGCGAGCCAAGCGCTGAAGAGCTTTCTCAAATACTGGAGTTGCCTCAGGATAAAGTTGCCGATACAATGCGCGTTTCTGGACGTCACGTTTCCATGGACGCACCTTTTGTAAATGGTGAAGAAAACAGCTTATTGGATGTATTGGTGAATCATGATTCTCCACGTGCAGATAATATGTTGATGAATGAATCCTTACAACGTGAAATCGAACGTTCATTATCTACATTAACAGAGCGTGAGCGTGATGTGGTAAAATTATTCTTCGGAATAGGCATTAACCATGGTTTGACCTTAGAAGAGATAGGAGCAAAATTTGACTTGACCCGCGAACGTGTTCGCCAGATCAAAGAAAAAGCGATCAGAAGACTCCGCCATAACTCTCGTAGTAAATTATTAAAATCATACTTGGGCTAAACAATAAAGACCTAAAATGTACCAACCGCACAACAATCAGCTGAAAAGTTTATAACTAATCACTGAATGTTGTGCGGTTTTCTTTTTGAGATTAACTTAATTATAAAAAATAAATAAACTAAACAACAAACACTTACATTAATCTATGACACTGGACACTACAAAGCCAACTGAAGGTAAAGCAAAAGGTTCGTACGAGGCAGAATTGAAGGATTGGATAGAACATGAAAAAGCAGCCATTTCACTTATTAGTTCTATTGGAAAATTATGGTTTGAAAAATCAGTTGAACTGATCCTGTTCAGAAATCAATTGGTTGACAGAAGCGCAAGTCAGATCATGAACTTGCACTTATATTCAAAAGATATTGTAAAGAAACCAATCAGTATTATGGAATCAGTTCAATTGGCTGATGAAATATACAAATTGGATGTGTGCCCATCCCGTATTGATATTGGTAAATTAGCGTACGAATGGCAACAGGAAAAAAAGGAATATCCAAAAGCTGCTGATTTTATCAATTACAAATTGAAAGATTTTATTGGTAAAAAACACAGCATCACTCCTAAAGATGTTGTATTGTTTGGTTTTGGACGTATCGGTCGTATTGCCGCAAGAGAATTAACTGCACAAGCAGGTAAAGGAGAACAATTACGTTTAAGAGCAATTGTAACACGCGGTAACAGCAAAGAAGAAATTATTAAACGTGCCGACTTGCTTCGTACAGACTCAGTACACGGGCCATTCCCTGGGACTATTGTAGAGGACTTAGAGCAAAAAGCGTTGATCATTAACGGACATACCGTATACATGATCGATTCAAAAAATCCGGAAGATGTGGATTACACAGCTTATGGCATTAAAGACGCTTTGTTAATTGATAACACTGGCGTTTTTAGAGACAAAGAGGCATTGAGCCGCCACTTAAAAGCAAAAGGTGTTTCAAAAGTATTACTAACGGCACCAGCTAAAGGTGAAGTACCTAACGTTGTTCACGGTGTGAATCACGAAACGGTTGATGTTAAAAAAGATCAGGTGTTTTCTGCTGCATCATGTACAACCAATGCCATCATGCCGGTTTTACAAGTAATCAACAACACCATCGGAATTGCAAGAGGACATATTGAAACGGTTCACTCCTATACAAATGACCAAAACTTATTGGATAACTACCATGCGAAATACCGTAGAGGTCGCTCTGCTGCATTAAACATGGTTATTACAGAGACAGGAGCGGAGAGCGCATTGAAGAAAGTATTACCGGAGTTGTCTGGTAAATTTACGGCGAACTCGGTACGTGTTCCGACACCAAACGTATCCCTGGCGATCCTAAGCATGACTGTAAATAAAGAAGTAACACGCGAACAGATCAATGAAATTCTCAAAGATGCCGCCTTGAATGGTAAACTGGTGGAGCAAATTCAATATGTAAACTCCAATGAGTTTGTGTCTACAGATGTAATTGGTAATCCTTGCCCTTCTGTATTTGACAGCCAGGCTACGATCGTAGGACCTGATAAAAAGAACATCGTATTGTACGTATGGTATGATAATGAGTATGGCTATACACGCCAGGTAATCCGCTTCTCTAAATATATTGCAGAAGTTAGAAGAATGGTGTATTACTAATAACGATTTATAAAAATAAAAACTCCCGCTTTGGAAACAGGCGGGAGTTTTTATTTTACATCAATGTGCAACAACGACACCGATTAAAACACCGGCGCCTATCCCTCCCAACGCGACCAAAATTTTTTGCCCGATGGAATCCCATTTCTGTTTGCGAATTAATTTTTGAACTTCCTCCAGCTTTGCATTCAGCATTTCAATGGTCTTACTTGTTGCTTTTAGATCGTTTGAAATAGCTACCAGGTCACTTCGTGTATCTTTTATAAGGCGTTGTGAAACACTATCTGCCTGTACATATTGTTTCATTAGCTGTTTGTAGTAAGCATCCTGCTCTTTTAATGCCTGTTCATATTCTGCTTCTAATTGTTTCAAGCTTTTATTATTGGTATTGATAATATACTTGCGAGCTGCTTCATATTTTTTGAATCGTATTTTATTGATAACATAAGCGGTGTCGCACTCCAGTCGTATAACCGTTCCGGGAGGTAAAGGCTGAGGAGCCGCATACGAAGTACAAAACGTATCAGCGAATACCAATGGTTTAGTCTCAGAAGGTATTTGCGCAGTTGTATTCAAAACAAATAAAGAAAACAAGATGCTATAAATTAATTTTTTCATGATCGTAAGTATTAATTATTTTAAGAGTTCTAACTCTTTTTTTAATTTCTCCAATTCTTTATTTTGATCTTCTGCTTCTCTCTTTAGGCTATCCAATTTCACTTTTGATTTCTCACGGGCTTGTTCATACTTGGTATTAAGCATTTCCACCTGTGTTCGTACAATATTTAATTGTGATTCCGAAATAGCCAATTTTGAAACGGTTCCATCCAGTTGTTTGATAGATTGATTCAAATTGCTCCTTACACTTACCAATTCGGTTTGAACGTCCTCTATTTTTCTGTTGGCTTGTGATAATTTTGATTGACCGGTGATTACATTGTATAGTACACCAATCAAAATGAGAACGACTACCGCTAAAATAGCCTTGTTTAAATTTGTTGTTTCCATGATATAATTTTGTTCGTGGATAGTTAAGAAATAACCTGTTTTACGCCACCGCTCCAGAAGTACTGGCCTTTTGCATCTTTGTACCATTTTCGATTTCCATTTATGTTTTCTCCATTAGCTACATAACCCAAATAACTGAGTTTTGTGCCGGCATTAATAATCTGCGCAACCTCCGCTTTTGTGGATGGCAGGTCTTTCCGAATGTTCAACCGTGTCGTTGAAATCACCATTCCTCTTTCCGGGATAAATTGGAAACTATTGTCAGGCAATAATCCCAGACATTCGTTGTATTCATTTACAATGTCCTTTAATAATTGTTCATAGGTCCTTCTGCTGTAAGCCAACCCAGTTACAGGATCAGTTTTGCGTTTTGGATCTAAAAAGTGATGTCCTACAATAGAGGTTTTAGGATTCAGCTGAAATTTGTAACAGATATAAGCCAATACCCAAATGTATTTTCTATACGCTTCATCCGCGTCAATTGAATCACCATAACAGTATTCAACACCAATGGCTGCATCATTCGCATTGTAGCCAAACAACTGGTTATCTACAGGAACGCTATATAACACGTGCCATGCTTTTTCAGGAAAGTCGCTTGTTAGTGCGGGAATACATTCAATGATGTCAGTATCATCTACAAACAAATGTGCAGAGGCGCTGATTTCATTTACCGAAATTTCATAGTAGCGCACATTTTGAGAGGCTGTAGAGTTTTTGTTGCCTGTATCATGTGCCACAACAAATTTTACTGCCGGTGTAATCAGTAAGCCTGACCGTCGTTTTGTACCACTCGTGAGGTAATTGGGAGTGATGGTGTATTTCTGTTTAAAACTCATGGTTTTGATTTAAATGTTTATTCTTTGAAATAAAATAGGTAACTATTATCCCACTGGTGGAGGTATTGTATGTGCTCCTTCACCACCTTCTTCGTTGTCATCTTCTCCCGTTTTGATATAACCTGTGGGCGTTGGAGCAGGTGAGGTGGTAGCTTTATTTTCTCCGGCTTTTAAAATAGTATATGCGCCAGAGCTTACACCCATTAATGTTAATAGAGAAGGATCTATCTCAGGCATTTTTAAATGGTAAATAACTTCCCACAAAAAGTAGATACCGATAGCAAGATGAAAGGCAACACTTTGAAAACGGTGAATGCTGACGCCATTTTCATCAGACAATAGATCAACAAAAAAACCTTTCGTCAAATGATTTTGGTGACGGATGTGTTGTATGTTTTTATCGGTATTGTCAATGATTTTACCGGCAGCGGTCGTAGCGGCACTTATGCCTAGAAGAATAACAGATGAGCCGCTCACAGTCGTGAATTCGCCCGTAATACAAACTAAAAAGATAAAAGAACAAAGTGTGATAAGTGACCACCAGGCTAATTGTGTTCTGGCTAAACTATAAGGTCTGAATTTTTGATCAATTAAACTTTCATCCCTGATAAGCGGCCAACGGTAGTTTAAATAGAGAAATAGAAGTAACAGCACAACAATTAAAACAGCGCCGGCAATAAGCGCATTCGGATTATACAATCGTAATGTAAATGGCTTGGTATCGCTGATCATTCCATATTCGGTACCAACGCCGATGTCAACTATTTGATAAGGTGAAGAGATGCGATAGTAATTGGATAAAAGATCTTCATCATCTTTTGTGCGTTGTAATTTAAAAATCATTTCCGTTCCCAAGTAGTTGCTGTAAACAACTTTCATTGATTTTTGAGGAATGCCGTTAATGAATAGAATATAAGGAAAATCAGAGTGTACTACAGTTGTGCCTTCAAAACGAATTCGAATATTTTTCCCAAACCCTGCAGTAGAGGAACTGTCCAGTAAGAGTGAGATGTTTTTTATTTTTCTTAAAGGAACTAAACGTGTTTCCAGAATAGATTGCGTATTGTCTGCTAACACTGTGTTTATGGGCGTATACAGGAAAGTAACGAATGCGGAAATTAAAATAAAATATTTTTTCATGACAAAGAAATTATCCAAGAAAGCACAAATCAATTTTTTCAATGATATGACATATTTCGTGATTAAAAAATATGCTTAACAAAAAATAAGAGCGTTAACCGATAAAAAAAGCTGAAATTATTTAGTTTTGAAATCGCTGTAATGGTTTATTTTATTGTGGTTATAGGGGATGTGAAAATCATTAAAAACCATTAAATAAATAATTTGACCGCATGATAAATAACTGATTTGACTGGCTTTTATTTCATTTTAGGGGAATGAAAAACAACTTTGAAAAAAGAGTTTTGTTAAAATTGTTTAAAAGAGCAGAATGTCAACTATTATGTAAAATAGAAATTTTTTGGAGATTATGTAACTTTTAAAGTACTATATAAATTAGGTATTTCAGCGGTTTTGTTTTTGCGATTTGCAATAATTACTAAAAATTATTAGAAAAAATGCATGCCTTTAAATCTTAAAACCATACCGTTAAATAAATACTATGATTTTTAACTTGACTTTTTTTAATAGCGCTATACTTTAGTAAAATAATTTTCATTGTTTGTTGTTATATACACATCGTTACTTTGAAAAGCTTGATATTATTATGTAGTAGGAGGTGACTTGTTAATGCATAAGTAATTATATAACTACATGACGATTGAAAAAATAATTTTTATTATTTAACAATTTCAGATAAAATAAAAAATAAACACCAAAGTTATTGTTACAGATTTACTTCATAGAATTTTTAAAACCGGTTGAATTTTTCTTACATCCCTCTTTGATTGGTTTCTGATTTAATTACGCTTAGCATGAGATTACGCATACCCTTATTGTAAGAAGAATTTAAGTACGCAGGTTTTAAGTGTTAGAGAGTTTTCCTTCCAATTAATATTCTAATTTTTCCATTAGCAGGTATAAACTGCTATCAGTTTTATTTTTAAAATGTATAATTTAA
>DASRRA010000080.1:0-4918 GCA_035696085.1 Bacteroidia bacterium
CTTTTTATCTGCTCTTTTTCTTGCTCTTTCTACTTGCTTTAGTCTCTCTTAATAAACAACAACTCTTCTTGTGGATGAACTCACTTCATCAGCAATATTAATCATGAATACACCTTTGCCATATTGATTTAGGTGCAGTTCTTTGGAATAAGCTCCGCTAAAGCCATTCAACGCTTCTTCATAAACTACTTGTCCTAATGTATTCAAAACGGAAAGTTTATAATTTGATTTTTCATCGCTGTTGAATGTCACTGAAAATATTCCTGAAGATGGATTTGGAAAAATATTGAATTGAGAGATTTTCTCTTGTTCAATTAAACCCATTGGTTCCGGTAGTGTTCCGGAAATGTTAAACCCACCAATAGAGCAATAATCTGAATAACCTACACTAGGAGATGAACCTTGTTTGGTTCCGTCAATCTCCAGGTAATAGGTACCTGCTGCTAAACCGGCTACTTTAACAGTAGCTGTCATCGCTCCCCATGTATTGAAATCTGTAGGAGGTAATGAATCAACCGTTGCTAATGCTGTTCCACTTGAATTCAGTAAACGCGCTTTGATATTTAAGTTTGGATATCTGATTAAATCAGTTGTATTGTAATAAGGTACAATCACTAAATTAAGATCACCAGCCTTGATAGTAAATTTGAATACATCCAAATCAGCAGCCGTATTGATGATTCCATAATTTTTTGTACCCATTACTTTTCCATCCAATTCAACTGCTAATGCTGTTGCAGATGAATTCGCTGTGTTGGCATGTTCATCAGCTCTTGGAGAAAAACCATTAGATGTTCCGATGATGCTTAAATCATTTTCTGTATTGGTAGCACCACTGTATTCACCTTTTGACCAATGACCCAAGGCATTTGGATTATCAATTTTGATTGCTGACGTAGAATATACCGCACCCATGATTGGGGCCCAGCTGTTGTGACCTTGGTAGTATACCGCACTTCCTTTACCATCGTGGTTTAAGCCTACGGTATGTCCAACTTCGTGTGATACTGTTTCTCCTGTTACTTTCACACCTTTGTTGTAAACCCAGCAAGGGTCATAAGAACCGCTTCCAAAAGATCCGATGTGTGCAATACCACCAATAGCTTGTCCATTTGCTGCATCCAGGGTGCTGGTGACAATACACATCATTTTTCTGCTTAAGGGCTGTGCATCATACACCGAACGATCGGTTGTTACGTTTACGTCCCAGGTTAAATAATCTTGAGCCGCCACTTGCCAGATTTCCAATACCTCTGCATCGGTCCATGCTTGCAAAGGTTGTGCATTGATATTACCCCAGGTACTGCTTCCGGACTCACCATCTAAATCAATATAAATTACATATTTTGAATCGGGTTTGCTTTGAAATTTTGGAATAGCACTCGTTCTTGCAGGTCTGCTTGCTGCTTCTGCCTCGTCCGAAGGGATTGGCAAAGCGCGTTCATAATCCATACATAATATGGATTCAATGGCAACTTCTGTTGCAATTACATTTCCTGTATGATCTGTGCTGTATTTGTAAGCTTTTCTTTCTTTTAAAGAATGATAGAAACCGCTTACTTTTCCTGTAGCATCGGTTGATAAACGGAAGGTTCCTTTTTCTGCATCTCCACCACCAATAGCAAATGTGCCATTTTCAGCGCTCTTCATATTTACCAACACAGGAAGATTGTTGCCGTTGGAAGAAGGAATAGAGAAAGGCGTTGCTTCTTTGCCTTTAGCAGCTGTTGCTAAAATGTTATTTATAGATTGCGCCCAATCGGATGCAGATCCAATATTTTTTGTCGAACCAATTTGGCCAACAGCCATCAAGCTCGCACTTAGTAAAAAAGTGGCTGATAAGTAAACTTTTTTGATCATTTTGTTAGGGATATAATAAATTAGTTGTTGAGTTAATTAGCTCTAATATAGCTGAGTGGAAAAAAGGATCAAATCGAAATTTTCATATATTTTAGGTTGTTGATATGGAATATTTTTCCAAATAAGTGGCTAAAAATGGATGTTTTGCTTATTTTTAGGTTAGTGTGCTGATTTGTGATGACAGTTAGCGTCATCGGGTTTTGCAAAGTGTAATTTTTGTCTGTCTCACCAGCCGCTTCGTCAATAATATTTGAAGCTTCTCCAACAAGTGGCGTATTAGGTGAGCCATTTTGGATAAAGGCGTTACCTGCTAACAAGTAAGCAAATAAAGGATGTAACCGTTCGGGTTTACTTCGCAAAGCAAATTGTTCTTTTAAAGAAAGATTACTGCGATCAGTATCCTTGCTTTGTGAAAACTCCGAAGCGTTCGGATACAATTTTTGTTTTAGGGTTTTGTCAATAGAATCCAACAAAGGAAGTATTTCATTATCATACGCTGTTTCCCAGAACTCAAGGTCCCCTGGTTTTGTTAGCAGTGATCGTATAGTACCTAGGTCAACTTTACCAGGAATTTCTACAATAAATTCATCTGCTTTATCTCCTTTGCGAATAGTTGCCTCATTCATGTGAAGTATTTCCAATCGCTTTTCTAATTTAATTAGCATTTCATCCATTAGTTGTGCTGGAGACCATCCTTCCGAATAGGAGTGAGTCGCAGCGTGATACGAATACCCCATCCCGTTCAAAACTATGACCTTTGGAAACGCAACTTGGAAAAAGCAAAGTAAAAAGAAAAATAAATGGAAATAGATTTTTTATCATGGCTGAAAAGATTATTAGCAAGCAAGAATTGTCTCAATTTTTTTTCTTGAAAATAATAAACTCAAGGCAACCACCTGTACAAGCAATGTTGCAGGATACATAAAACGAAAATCATCACTTGTGATCGCCAGCAAATAGGAAAAATAATACGCGAGAGGCAACAATAAGATAATAAAAAGCATGGAGCGCATTTGCTTTTTTCGAATCATTTGAATGAGTAATGCAATATTCATAAGCAACCAAATAAAATGCTCCCCTCCAATCAGGTTGGTTAGCATGAGGCTGTGTATACGATCTGCTGCGCTTTGCCAGCCTGATCGTATGGATTTGAATGTTTCGTTTTGAGCCAACCCCAGATCATTCGGATCAAGTTGCTTATGGTACCAGTATTTACGTGTACTTGGTTTTAGCATGTTGTAAAAACCTTCCATCTTTATTTTGGCAATGGTTATTGGAGCATGCATCACCAGCGAAAAATATTCAGGTTTTATATGTTCGTCTGCAATATTAAATGTTTGTTGGTTGACCGTTTTTTCCGAACCTGCCCAATTCATCACTGAAGCGACATTACCAGGATAATACACTTCTTTGAAATTAGGCGTTAGATGACTTTTGACATAACTAACATATTTTTCATTATCCAAATCAGCAACTAATGCTCCAACCGATTCGATCGCCATCACCTGGTTTTCAGGATATACTTTTTTTACCGAAAAGGCCGCATAAAATTGCTTTTGAACCACCAGGTAAAAGAAAAAAGGAAGGAGGCACCATAAAATAACAGGGATAATAGATTCCTTAGGATTCGACAAGCGTTTGGAGTTATATAGCAACAGCATAAAAAATATGGGCAGCAATACAATAGCGTTATACCTTATCAAAAAGAGGGATCCCATCAACAGAACTACTATTGTAAAAACCAATGAATAGGATTTACCTTTTTTAGAAGTAACCTTGGTTAGTTTCAAACCCAAATAAGCAATCCAAATCAGCCCGATTAAGATCCAGCTATCTTTCACAAAATTCATTAAGTAAAATGGAAGTGGACTTATTGGTAATAGCAGAATGAGCAAGATATAAAGAGGATACCAGGTGATCTTCTTACGAGCGGCTTCTTTTACAAGCATAATTTCTCTTGCCAGAAAATAAATTCCCAGGCAGCCGGAAACGGTTTGAATAAAAGTAAGGGTAGAAACATCCCCATCTACAGCAAATACATAGTGCAACAGGATAGACATAATGGGTGGATGCCAGTCGTCATATACCCGTGTTAAAGCCTGACTGTACTGTGAAATGGCATCCGCATTCATGTAAGCCGGATAAAATAAGGCCCAGATGATGATGGCTATGCAAAATACAAGAAGGGGTGCAGGATTTTTAAAGAAAAAATTTTTAACGTTTGAAAAAAAAGAAGGGGACATTGGTTTGTTAACAGTTAGGTAAAAGGGGATGAGCAAATATAGTCATATTCGCATTTGACATCCCGAATGAGGTCAATTTAATATGAAGGGAAAATATTGGAAATCCATCAAAAATTAACTTAAATTTGAATTATTACCCTGTAACTTTTTACCTTATAATTGATATAAGGTAAAGATTTTTTCAATTGATTTCTTATCTTATTACAAATTGGTCTTTTTCATAAAGCAGTAATTGAATTAATTATTGAAGATTTGTGTCGTCTGTTGTTTTCTTTAGAATAAGTACATTAAGTGTTGTTTGTATAATTTATACTACGCTTTTATGGATAAGAATCTTCCAATACCCGAAAATGAAGCAGAACGTTTAAAAGCGTTAGCCAAATACAATATCCTGGATTCACTTCCAGAAGAGGAATTTGACAGGCTCACGAAGTTAGCCTCTATCATCTGTGGTGTTCCAATCGCATTAATTAGCCTTATCGAAAAAGAGCGTCAATGGTTCAAATCAAATATTGGCATGAATAGTAACGAAACAAAACGAGAAGATTCGTTTTGCCAATATGCCATCATCGGAACGGATACACTCCAGGTTAACGACGCAACAAAAGATCATCGCTTCGTCAACAATCCTTTTGTCACCGGCGATCCCGATATTCGCTTTTATGCAGGACATCCATTGATTGATCCGGATGGGTATGCTTTAGGGACTTTATGTGTTATCGATAAAAAAGTTAGGCAGTTAACGGCTGAACAGGAAGAAGCTTTAACATTAATTGCCAAGGAAGTTGTCTCTCAGATTGTGGCCCGTCAAAAAA
>DASRRA010000081.1:0-20808 GCA_035696085.1 Bacteroidia bacterium
GATGTAAATTCCAAGAAAGAAATTGATAATGGAGCTGCTAATCAATACCAGTAGGAAACGCACATCCCACCAGCCCATGAAAACATAGCTTGCAATTAGAATTAGTGCATTCTGAAGTTTTATATTTTGTTTGAAAACAAACCAATATAAAATAAAGAAACATAGAAAAAATATGACAAATTCTAATGAATTAAACAGCATACCAAGTTCTGTTAACTAAGTTTGGATTGAATTAATTCAATTAAATTACCTAAGTTATTTAGTTTATTCAGCTCTTTCAGTTTGAATTTTACCTGGAAGGATTTTTCAATTTCGGTAATGATGACCATGTGTGTTAATGAATCCCAGCCAGCTACATCTGCTGCAGATAATTCATTTTTCATCTCAAAATTTTCGTGTTTAACAACCGTTGCAATTATCTTCTGTAATTTATCTACGATTTGTGTTCTTTCCATTAGTGCTCTATTTTAAAATAATTGTTTCAGTTTGTTTCTATCTGTTTTCCCATTCGTGTTCAATGGAAATTCATCTGTAAATTGAATGCGCTTCGGGATCATGTATGCCGGCAGTTTTGTTTTGATATGATCCAATAAAGGATCGGTACCCATTGGTTTTGATTCGATGATCAGTCCTATTTCCGTGTTTCCTACTGCATCTAAAATAGGTACGGCTACTGCATTTGTTTTACCCAAAAAGGATTTTACATGAAATTCTATTTCTGCCAACTCGATTCGGAATCCCTGAATCTTCACCTGATGATCCAACCGGCCCAGGTATAAAATATCGCCTTCTTTATCAAAACGGCATAAGTCGCCGGTTTTATAAAAGCGGGTGTGTTCACCTTTGTAATCGATATAGAAAAATGCTTCTTTATTTTTTTCCTCGTTGTTCCAATAGCCAGGTGTCAATTGAATTCCACCTAAACACAATTGTCCGTTTTCTCCGGCAGGTAATATGTTATTGTTTTCATCAATGGCAATGGTCATCGTTCCTTCCATAGCTCGTCCAATGCTCAATACTCCGTTGTGTGTTTTATTTTCTCCCGTGCGGTTGTATACATAATAGGTGCAATAGATGGTGTCTTCTGTTGGACCATAATAGTTCAATATTTTTGCATTGGGAACACAAACGCTCCACTCTTTTGTAATTTCAAGGGATAGCGCTTCTCCGCAAAACAAGCTATATTTTAAATCCGGAAAATTCATTTCCTCGAAATAAGGTCTTAAATATTGTAGGATAGAAGGCACCATCAGTGCGAATGTCAATTTCTCTTCATCTAATAATTCAAAAATATAATTGAATTTGATTTTTCCTTTTGGAATGGTATAGATGCAGGCACCATAAAGCAATGGAAACAAGTAGGAGACAACCGATAAGTCGAATGTCATTTCAAACATTTGCAAACACTTATCATTCTCATCCATCTTGAAATTCATCTTTTCAAAGGATTTCATAAAACCTGTCAGGTTTCCTCTGTCGATCGGAACACCTTTGGGTTGTCCGGTTGTACCCGATGTAAAAAGAATGTATACCAATTCCTGATCGGAAACTTTTTTAGGAACCAGATCAATTTCGCAGTCTGGTAGTTTCTTGCTGGCAATTGTATTGAACTCCGGAAATAAAGGTTGTTCGGAGGAGTCGATGATGGTGACCAATAGTGCTTGTTGGATCACGCTCAGGTTGCGATCTTTTGGAGCATCCGGACTAATGGGTACGTAGGCTTTTCCTTCAAACCATAAGGCAAAAATAGTCGCGTAGGTTTCTAAATCATCATTGGCAACAAGCCCAACAATTTTCTCTGTTTCTTCATGCGTTCCCGAATGGATCGCTTTACGAATTTTGGAAATGGAGGTTGCCAAATCTTTATACGTGTAAAACGTAGCATTTATGCAAAATGCATTTCGCGAGGAAAACGTGTTGATTGCCTGTTGAAGACGTAGAAACAGTTCCATAGTTTGTTCTTAATGATTATAGAGTAGCTAATTTCGGTTTTCTATATATGCACAAATATATGAAATTATACCACCATTTGTTTTACAGCCTGGCTAACACTTTCAATTACCAGATCTATTTCTTCCATGGTGGTGTATTTGCCCAAGCTAAAGCGAATGGAACTATAAGACTCTGAATCACTTAACCCCATTGCTTTTAATACATGTGAAGGCTGAGCAATGGCCGAGGTACAAGCAGAACCCATGGATACCGCTATGTTTGGAATTCTATTGATGAGTGATTCTGATCGTAGTTTTGAAAAGGCAATATTTGTAGTATTAAACAGACGATTTTTTGTACTGCCATTGATGTATACATCTTCCAGGTCACACAGGTGCTGCTCAAGTTTCGTACGAAGCCTTGAAATACGTGCAGAATCTTCCCACATTTCCTGCTTGGCAATTTCACAGGCTTTGCCTAATCCTACAATACCTGTTACATTTAAAGTTCCCGAACGAAGTCCGCGCTCATGCCCTCCTCCATCTATCAGTGGAAATAAGCTAACACGGGGATCTTTTCTTTTTACGTACAGCGCACCGATTCCTTTGGGACCATAAAACTTGTGTGCGCTTAAGCACATTAAGTCAATACCTTCGCTGATCACATCTATATTTATTTTTCCAACGGCTTGTGTGGCATCCACCATAAAAATGCAGTTATTGGCATGCACACTTTCTGCAATTTTTTGAATGGGCTGAATAACACCTGTTTCATTGTTCGCATACATCACAGATACTAAAATCGTTTGCGGGGTAAATGCTTTTCGTAGGTCTTCAAGGTCAATCAGCCCTTCCCGGTTTACTGGTAAATAGGTAATTTTTGCCCCTTTTTTCTCCAGGGCCTCGCAGGTATCAAGCACCGCTTTATGCTCTGTGGCTACTGTTATGATGTGGTTTCCCTTAATCTTGTAGTTTTCCCAAACGCCTTTAATAGCTAGGTTAATAGCTTCTGTAGCTCCTGATGTAAATACCAGCTCCTGCTCTAAACAGTTAATGAGACCGGCAACCTGCTGACGTGCTATAGCCACTGCGTCCTCTGCCACCCAGCCAAAAGAATGGGTACGACTGGATGCATTTCCAAATTTTTCAGTAAAATAAGGAAGCATTGTTTCCAGCACCCGTTTGTCGACCGGGGTAGTTGCATTGTAATCTAAATAGATGGATGTTTTCACAGATCAAAAGTAGCAAAATAGTTCATTTCTTAGCGGGATTTCAATGGAGGCTAGCCTCTAAATCACTTTAAAGACGATAAAATTGCCTTTTATTTAGAATTATTCTTAATTTTGTGAGTAATTATGAATGAGGTCAATTCTATATCCGAACTCCGTATTGATAGTGAACAAATTCGTGCTGATTTTCCTATCCTTTCCCGCAAAATAAATGGCAAACCATTGATTTACTTTGACAGCGGGGCTACGGCTCAGAAACCACAGCAAGTTATTGATGCGGTATCAACCTATTATGCACAACAAAACGCAAATATCCACCGCGGTGTTCATACCTTAAGTCAGGAAATTACCATTGCTTATGAAAAAGCAAGAGGTACTGTTCAAAAACACCTGAATGCAGAACACTCCCATGAGATTATTTTCACCAAAGGAACAACCGAGTCTATTTGTTTAGTGGCTTATTCATTTGGAAAAAAATTCGTAAAAGCCGGTGATGAAATCATTGTATCTGAAATGGATCATCACTCCAATATATTGCCCTGGCAGCAACTCTGTGAAGACAGAGGAGCGGTATTGAAGGTACTGCCCATCAATGATGCAGGGGAATTAGAAATTGATGAGCTTCAAAAATTAATTACCAACAAAACAAAATTAATTGCGGTTACACATGTCTCCAATACACTTGGAACTATTAACCCTATAAAAGAAATCATTCAGCTGGCACATTCAAAAAATGTAGCGGTGCTCGTGGATGGCGCACAGGCTGTGCCTCACATGAATGTGGATGTTCGTGCATTGGATGCCGATTTTTATTGCTTCAGCGGACATAAATTATTTGCGCCAACAGGTGTTGGTGTGTTATATGGAAAAGAAAAATGGTTGAAAGTGATGCCTCCTTATCAAGTAGGTGGTGGTACTATTAAAACCGTTACGTTCCAAAAAACAGAATACGCCGATCTTCCGTTAAAATTTGAAGCCGGTACACCGCATATGGAAGGTGTGATTGGTTTGGAAGCAGCCTTAAACTACGTGAATAAAATCGGATTAAAAAATATTGCTGCCTACGAACACTCCTTATTGGAGTATGCAACTAGTGAGTTGAAAAAAATTGCTGGTGTAAAAATCATCGGTACAGCAAAAGAAAAAGCAAGTGTTATTTCTTTTGTCGTAGAAGGATTACATCCGCTGGATGTTGGTACTATCCTGGATCAGCTTGGAATTGCCGTACGTACAGGACATCACTGTACACAGCCTTTAATGGAGCGTTACTGCATACAAGGAACCATACGTGTTTCCCTTGCGTTCTATAATACCGCTCATGAAATTGATGAATTGATTAAAGGTTTAAAACGTGCCATTGACATGTTACGCTAATACAATTAGAAATGAGCATAGCTGAAACCGAACTGGAAATTGTAGAAGAGTTTGAACTATTTGATGATTGGATGCAAAAGTATGAGCATTTGATTGACCTCGGAAAATCACTGCCGATGATTGATGACCAACATCGCACAGATGATAAACTGATTAGAGGTTGCCAAAGCCGTGTATGGATGCACTCCGAATTAAAAGATGGAAAGATACTATACACGGCCGATAGTGATGCCATCATTACAAAAGGGATGGTAGCTTTGATGATACGTGTATTATCAGGACATACACCGGATGAAATTATAAATGCCGAGTTAGGGTTTGTAGAAAAGATAGGATTAATTAAACACCTTTCTCCTACCCGTAGCAATGGATTGGTAAGTATGATTAAACAAATGAAGTTGGATGCACTTGCTTACAAGCAAATTCAACGTTAAGGAATTGTTTATTTAAAAAATTAGAGAACGAACGAGATGCCTGCAATCATTAATACGCATAACACCGAATTAACTCAAAAAGTGATCGACACGATTAAAACGTGTTATGATCCGGAGATTCCTGTTGACATCTGGGAGCTGGGATTGATCTATGAAATAAACCTGGATGAAGAAAATAATTTACGCGTAGTAATGACACTCACTTCACCAAGTTGTCCGGTTGCAGAAACCTTACCACCTGAAGTGGAAGATAAACTGCGTGACATAGAAGGTATACGCTCCGCTAAAATAGAGCTGACATTTGAACCTACCTGGGAAAAAGAAATGATGAGCGAAGTAGCCCAACTAGAGCTGGGTTTTATATAACATGGAAGATCCAATCGTTAATAAAGTAGCGCAAAGTGGTCTAATCACCATTGACCTGGAAGAATTTTATCCTGCAGGTGAACGTGTTGTTTTTGACATCAAAGATTTTTTATTTCAAGGATTAATCTTACGTGAAAAAGATTTTCGGGAAGCAGTGAAAAACCTGGACTGGAAATCGTATACGGATAAATATGTAGCACTAATCTGTTCTGCAGATGCCATTGTTCCTACCTGGGCTTATATGCTGCTTGTTTCCAGCTTAGAACCGTATGCTAAAAAAGTAGTATTTGGGAATTTAGAGACATTGGAAACGGTTTTATATGATGAAATTCTTTCCAAACTTCCGATAGAAAATTACAAAGATTCCAGAATAGTGATTAAAGGTTGTGGAAACCTACCTGTACCGAAAGCCGCTTATGTAGAACTGACAAGGATTTTAAGACCTGTTGCCAAAAGCATAATGTATGGCGAGCCGTGTTCTACGGTGCCGATATTTAAGCAAGCTAAATAAAAAACGTCAAAGGTTTTAAAAACCTTTGGCGTTTAATAAGCCCGGATATTTTTTCCTTCCATGTAATTAATGAACGCACGGTTCACCACTTTGTTTCCGCCGGCTGTTGGGTAATTTCCGGTGAAATACCAATCGCCCTGGTTGTTTGGACAAGCGTTGTGCAGGCCTTCTATCGATTGATAAATAATTTCTACTTCTGCCTGGATATCTTGTGGTAATAAAAGTTCCGCTATTTTTTTGGAGATTTGTTCGGTTGTGAATGGCTCGTAAATTTCTTTTACGACATTTTTAATTTCTTCTTTTGGTAAGTCTTGTTGTGCTTTTGCTTTTTCATACAACTCATCCAACAAGTTCTCTTTGAAATTTTCTTTCAGCAATTCAACAGCTGCTTGGAAGGCAACAAAATCGCCTAATTTGGCCATATCAATTCCATAGCAATCCGGGTAACGGATTTGAGGAGCAGAAGAAACCACAACTATTTTTTTAGGACCTAAACGATCCAACATTTTCAAAATACTTTGCTTCAATGTTGTTCCTCTTACGATGGAGTCGTCCATCACCACCAGGTTATCTACCCCCTGACGAATAACACCATAAGTAGTATCATACACGTGGGCCACCATCTCATCACGCTGGGAATCGTTGGTAATAAAGGTACGCAGCTTGGCGTCCTTGATGGCAATTTTATGCACACGTGGTCCGATGGCCAGAATTTCGCTTAACTCCGGATCCGCTACTGCTGCACCTAGCTTTAATATTTTATGACGTTTGATGGTATTCGCATAATGATTCAAGGCTTCAATCAAGCCACCAAAAGCAACTTCAGCAGTATTAGGGATGAAGGAAAAAACGGTGTTTTTCAAATCGTAATCAACGGATTTCAAAACAGCCGGGCAAAGTGTATGACCTAGTTTTTGTCTTTCTTTATAAATATCTGCATCACTACCTCTTGAGAAATAAATGCGTTCAAAGGAGCACGGTGTTGGTTTGCCTGGTTTGATGATTTCAAATTCTCCAACAGTACCATTCTTTTTAATAATCAATGCATGACCAGGAGTAATCTCTTTCACTTTTTCAATAGGCACTTTAAAGGCCGTTTGAATAACAGGGCGTTCAGATGTTACCACTACAATTTCATCATCTGCATAATAAAATGCCGGGCGAATACCGTTTGGATCACGCAATACGAATGCATCGCCGTGACCGAATAAGCCAGCCATCGTATAACCGCCATCCCATTTTTTGCTGGCGTCTCTTAATATTTTTTGTACATCTAATTCTTCTGCAATGAGCTGGGAAATTTTTTCATTCTCATGACCCGCTTTTTTAAATTTTTGAAATAGGCGTTCATTTTCCACATCCAAAAAGTGTCCGATCTTTTCCATTACGGTTACCGTATCTGCTTTTTCTTTTGGATGTTGTCCCAGTTCTACCAATTGATCAAACAATTCATCGACGTTGGTGAGGTTGAAATTCCCTGCTACCACCAGGTTACGCGTCATCCAGTTGTTTTGACGCAAGAACGGATGGCAGTTTTCCATGGTGTTTCCACCGTAAGTTCCGTAACGTAAATGCCCCAGGAATAACTCACCTGTATAGGAAATATGTTTTTTGAGCCAAGCGGCATCTTTTAATTTTTCAGGATATTTTTGATGAATTTCTTCGAATTGAGCGTTGATTTTGGCGAAGATTTGCTTGATTGCTGAGCTGCCAGTGGCTCTGTGTCTGTCTATGTAATGCGTTCCGGGTTCTACGTTGAATTTGATATTTGCTACTCCTGCTCCATCTTGTCCACGGTTGTGTTGTTTTTCCATTAGCAGGTATAATTTGTTTATACCATATAAGGCTGTACCGTATTTTTTTATGTAATGATCCAACGGCTTCAACAATCGGATTACGGCTATTCCACACTCGTGTTTTATTGCATCACTCATAATAACTCATGGATTTAAAGACCACGCAAATTTACGGTTTTATTCCGGTTTATTTATTGACTTATGGTAAGATTTAATATTAACAACCGATTGCGGAGAGGAGGATATGTGGGAAAGTTTTCGTATATTATTTCATTCCCAGAAATGCCTTCACAGCTTTTTCAGCCTCTGCAAAAGCGTGTTCCAATGAATCGTTCAAAATCACCGTATCAAACTGATGAGAAGTAAGAAGTTCCACCTCTGCTTTCCCGATGCGGCGGGCAATACTTTCCGGGGTTTCTGTTTCTCTTGATTTCAAACGCTCTTCGAGGTGCTCTATGCTGGGTGGCATAACGAAAACGGCCAAGGCTTGATCTCCAAATTGTTTCTTTAAGTTGATTCCGCCTACTACATCCATATCAAAAATAATATGGTGTCCTTTTTTGCGAATGCGTTCAATTTCGGCTTTCAACGTTCCATAAAAATTATCCTTGTAAACTTCTTCCCATTCTGCAAATTCTTCGTTTTTTATCTTTTGTTTGAATTCCTCTACAGATATAAAGTAGTAATCTACCCCATGTGTTTCTCCTGCACGTTTCGCCCGGCTGCAAGCAGATACTGAAAACTCCAGGTTTGGTATTTTTTTTAATAAATACTGAACGATGGTTGTTTTACCTGCTCCCGAAGGGGCTGAAAATATTACTAATTTACCTTGCATACTATTTAATCTATCCTGCTTACAACACGTTTAACAACTGTTCTTTTATTTTCTCCAACTCATCTTTCATCTGCACTACTAATTTTTGAATGGCAGAATCATTTGCTTTTGAGCCAATCGTATTTATTTCTCTACCAATTTCCTGAGTTATAAAACCCAGTTTACGCCCTGCTGCCGCTTCTTCCATCGTCGCAGTAAAATAATCCAAATGGGTTTTTAATCTTAATTTTTCTTCTGTTATGTCTAATTTCTCAATGTAATAAATCAACTCCTGTTCAAATCTGTTTTGATCAATCTTATCTTTATCAATAATCTCCGACAGGTTATTTTTAATCCGTTCTTTTATGTTCTTAATCCGTAAGCCATCCAGGGCCACCACTTCCTGAAGCAGGCTTGCAATAATCGCTATACGGGATTTAAATTCTTTTTCCAAAGTCTTTCCTTCATCCGAACGAAACTTTTGAAATGCCTCAATAGCCTGATCCATTGCGTTTCTGATCTCTTTCCATTCGGCTTCATCCAGTTCTACAATTTCTTTCTCGGCTTTTAATACTTCCGGCATTTTCAAAACCAGTGGTAAGAGGTTTTGCGCTTCATTTAGTTCTGTAGAGAGGCCTTCTAATTCTTTATAATAAAATTTCGCAAGTGTTTTATTGATGGCAACAGGTGCAGTATCCTGAATAGACTCCAGGTAAATGCCCACATCTACTTTTCCACGCTCTACCTGTTTTGAAACTTCTGAGCGAAGCTCCAATTCTTTTTCTTTATAAATATACGGAATTCTAAAATTAAGGTCAAGTTGTTTACTGTTAAGAGAACGAATCTCCACATTGATTTTTTTTCCGGCTACTTCGGTAATTGATTTCCCGAAACCGGTCATTGACTTCATCATAGGATAATATATATTTGAAACAAATGTACTACTTTTCCTTTATTCCTTATTTGGTGTGTTTATTAACCTGTGGCTCCTGTTTTTTCTGAAGGCTAACCAGGTATACCCCTGAAATAATCATAAGCGCTGAAATAATTTTTCGTGCATCCAATTCATCTTTTCCAAAAATTACTGCTATCAATGTGGCAATAAACGGTTGCAAATAAATATAAATGCTCACCACCGAAGGACTTAATGCTTTTAATGCAAATGTATTGAATATGTATGCTAAAAAAGTTGTGGCAATTACTACAAATGAAATACAGGCCCAACCCATCGGTGGGATCGTCTGCCATTCAACCTCTTTTATTTCCGAATAACCAAAAGGGAACACGTAAATAAAACCAAATATAAAGACCCATTTTACAACGGTAAAGGTGTTATATTTTTTCATGAGCGGTTTCGCCAATACCACGTAACAGGCCCAGGAAAGGGAGTTGATCAATACCATCATGTCGCCAGTAATGGTCTCTGACCCGAATGAAAATGTTTTGTTGAATAACAATAACAGCAATGCACCGGCGATGCCTAAAGCAATTCCCGCTATTTTGTTTATGGACATGCGCTCCTTTAATGCAATAGCGGCAAACAAAAGAACCGCTATGGGATTTGAGATCATAATAATGGAGGCATTAATAGGTGTGGTTAAGCTCAGCCCTTTTAAGAACATCAGTTGGTTGATGGCCACTCCACATACGCCTAGCAATGCAATACGCGGCAGGTCTTTCTTGTCCACTTTTTCCTTTATAATAAAGGTGCTCACCATTAGGAACATGATCAATGCTCCACCTATCCGCAGCAATACAAACGCAAATGGTTTAATATACAAAGGCATTACCTCCTTTGCAATGGAGTAATTGGCACCGTAAATAATATTTGCTAATAAAATGGCTATATGCGCCTGTAGTACTTTATTCTTCATACATCACTCAGCCAATTAATTTCTTTGCTTCGGCAATTGTTTTTTTGGAGTTCCCTATTGTTATTTTGTTACCAATCAGAAGGACCGGTCGTTTCAGAAACGTGTATTCTTCCAGGATGTGTTTTTTATAATCCTGTTCTGTTAATTCTTTTTTGTCAAGTCCAAGTGCCCTGTATTTCATCGCTACACGACTAAACAATGCTTCATAGCTTCCTGCCTTTTTCTTCATCTCCTCTAGTTGCTCCGCTGTGATTTTATCTGTTTTTATATCTTGAAATTGAAAGCCTTTCTTTTTCAGCTCCAATTCGTTTATGATTCTTGCACAAGTAGAACAGGAACTTAAATAGTAAATTTTTTTCATGGTGTATAGACAGTACTTTTTGAATAATTCATATTGTAATGGAGCCCCCTGCTTTCTTTCCTGTTTCGTGCATGCTTGATGATAATGTAGGCTACGTTAATGAGATTACGAACTTCACACAGCTTTACAGAAACAGTTGTTTTCAAATACAAGGCTTCATTCTCTTTGTACAATATTTCCAGACGGTCAAATGCGCGTTGCAAACGGATGTTGGAGCGAACAATTCCGACATAATTGGACATGATGGCTTGCACCTCTCTTAAACTTTGTGTGAGCAACACCATTTCTTCCGGTTGCGCGGTTCCCTCTGCATTCCAATCAGGGATGGTTTCGCAGAAGGATACTGTTTTGATTGCTTCGATGGAACTGATGGCTGCATGGTGTGCATATACCACTGCTTCCAACAGTGAATTAGAGGCAAGCCGGTTGGCTCCATGCAAGCCGGTAGATGAACATTCACCTACCGCATATAAATTTTTGATGCTGCTTCTTCCTTTTTTATCCACTTTGATACCGCCACACATGTAATGTGCTGCAGGGATCACCGGGATGTAATCCTTAGTCATATCAATACTCAGTGACAAGCATTTTTTATAAATATTTGGAAAGTGCTTTAAAAGCTCATCCTTATTCAGGTGTCTGCAATCCAGGTAAACATAATCATCTCCACGTATCTTCATTTCATTGTCAATCGCCCTTGCTACAATATCCCGCGGTGCTAAGGATTTACGCGCATCGTATTTTTGCATAAATTCTTTTCCATCGATTGTTTTCAACACGCCTCCAAATCCTCTTACAGCTTCTGAAATCAGAAAGGATGGGCGTTCACCGGGATTATACAAAGAGGTAGGATGAAACTGGTAAAACTCCATGCCTTCTACTTGTCCTTTCGCACGATACACCATTGCTACACCATCACCCGTAGCAATAACAGGGTTGGTAGTGGTGCTGTATACATGCCCCGCACCGCCGGTTGCCATCAAGATACTTTTAGCTAAAATTGTTTCAATCTGGTTGGTTCGTAAATTTAATATGTAGGCCCCATAACATTCTATGCCCGGCGTACGGCTGTTGACTTCAATACCAAGATGATGTTGTGTTAGGATATCAATGGCAAAATGATGATCTAAGATTTCGATGTTGGGATGTTTGTGAACTGCTGCTAACAAGGCGCGTTCAATTTCAAATCCGGTGCTGTCTTTATGATGTAAAATGCGGTATTCAGAATGCCCGCCTTCTCTTGCCAAATCGTATTCTCCACTTTCGGTTTTGTCAAATTTAGCACCCCATTCAATCAACTCGTAAATGCGTTCGGTTGATTCGGTGATCACCATTCTCACCACTTCTTCATCACAAATACCATCACCAGCAATCAATGTATCTTGTATGTGTTTTTCATAGGAATCAGGGCTGTACATGACCGCGGCAATTCCGCCCTGCGCATATTTTGTATTGCTTTCATCTTCATTTGCTTTCGTAATCATGCACACTTTTCCAAACGGTGCCACTTTTAATGCATAACTCAACCCGGCAATACCAGAGCCTATAATTAGGAAATCAGTCTTTCTTTTCATTCGGTAGCTAAGGTAGTTTTAGTATCTTTGTGTTCCATTTAGCTATCCCAAAAATAAACAAAAGATGAACACCGACGCCAAACACCCTGTCATTATATATGCAGAAAGCACTCCCAATCCTGCATCCATGAAATTTGTAGCCAATCAATTACTTTTATCCGATGGGGCAACAGCACAGTATTTATCAAAAGCGGAAACAAAAGGCGCCCCTTTGGCCGCTAAATTATTTGAATTTCCATTTGTAAAAGCTGTTTTCTTTGCATCCAACTTTGTGACGGTTTTAAAAACAGATGCTGTTCAATGGGATGAAATTACATTGGAACTCCGCGACTTTATCCGTACCTATATCAATGAAGGTAAACCCATTATTACAGAATTACCGAAAACAGAAGTTGCGGTAGATAATACCTTCACCACCAAAAAGCCTGTTTTTACAGAGCATTCGGCACCAAGCACAGAAACAGAAGTAAAGATCGTTGAGATTTTAGAGCAATACATTCGCCCGGCTGTTGAAGGTGATGGCGGAAGTATTACGTTTAAAAGTTTTAACGATGGGGTGGTAACGGTTCAATTAAGAGGATCCTGCAGCGGTTGCCCTTCCTCTACCATTACACTAAAAGCCGGTATTGAAGGGCTATTGAAACGTATGGTTCCGGAAGTAACAGAAGTTGTATCAGAGGCATTGTAATATTTGCGAGCCCAGACAATAAAGAAAATAACTATTCTTGTTTGAAAATCTTTTTGTTGATGAATCCTTCGTTGGTAAGAATTTGCAAATAATAAATTCCATTTGCATAATTTCTTAAGTCGATTAATTTTTTATCACCTCCTCTGATCTGCTTTAAATCCAAGGATTGAACGGTTTGTCCAGATGCATTGATTAAGTTCATTTTTACATCTGTTGCTTTCAACAAATTAAATTCAATGGTAACTTCATCCATCGTTGGATTTGGGAACACATTTACTGAAACCGTTGAAGCGTTTTCATGGATACCAACGCTGGTTACCACTTTTGTAAGTGAATTAACCGAACATCCATCCGAATTCGTTACACTCAAATAATAATTTCCATTAGCGGTGCATAGGTATTTAGGATTGGTTGCCCCGCTAATCAATGTGTTGTTGAAATACCATTGATAAGCGAAAAAGCCCGGACTACAAATCAATGTATCCATATCTTGTGTAATTACAGGAACGGCAGGCAATGCCAGTACAGTTACCTTTACCGTATCTGTGGTTTTACAACCTACATCCGAAGCGCCGGTTACCGTATAAGTGGTTGTTACCAATGGCGTAGCTACCGGATTATTTATTGTTGAATCACTTAATGAAGCTCCGGGATGCCACACATAAGTGGTACCTCCGCCGGCATTTAACTGAACAGGTTTGCTCTTACATGCACTTACATCGTTACTAACTGTGATAGTTGGCAATGACAATAACGAAATTTTTACACTGTCCACATTGCTACAGCCATTCACACCTGTTACCGTAAGTGTATAGGTTGTTGTTTGTGTTGGAGAAGCGATGGGATTAAAAATGGTGGAGTCGGATAATGATTTTCCGGGATGCCATGTATAAGAATTCGCGCTGCTTGCTTTCAAAGAGATGGAAGCATTTTTACAGATGCTTGTATCTACTCCGGCATCGGCAACAGGTATACTTAACACCGTTACTTTTACACTATCTTTATTTTGACAACCATTTGAGTTTGTTCCAACAACTGTATAGGTGGTTGTTATAGTTGGCGATGCTATCGGATTGGCGATCGTTGAATCACTTAATGTTTTTGTGGGTTTCCAGGTATAGGTTAATGCACCTGATGCATTCAATTGTATTTTTTTGTTAGCGCATACAAATCCATCAAAGCCTCCATCTACACCTGGCAGCGGATTAACGGTAACATTAATTGATGTTGATGCTGAACAACCAATACTATTTTTAATGGTAACAGAATAGGTTCCTGATGTAGAGACAGTAATGGATTGCAATGTATCGTTCGGTGAAGTGCTCCATTTGTAACGTGTTGCAGCAACTGAAGTTAATTTTACACTTTTGCCAAAACAAAATGTAGTCGGTCCATCTGCTGTAATAGCCGGTGCTGCTAAAGGTACCACTGTTACAACAACTGTATCCTGGTCAATACAACCGCTTCCATTTGTTACGGAGACCACATAAGTAGTGGTACTTGCCGGTGTTGCAACCGGATTAGCAATGGAGGCATTGCTTAAACCCGTTGAAGGACTCCAGGAATAAGCTACAGCACCTGTTCCAGAAGCATTTAATGAAGTAGAGGCGCCAGGACAAATAGAGACATCAGCTCCTGCACTGGCTGTAAACTGGCAGTATTTTATAGTTTCGTAATCTTCCAACGTTCCTGAGCCTTTACTCGCGCCAGTAATAAATACATTATTGGAAGCATCTAACAAAATGGCTGCTGCTAAATCTGCATTGTTTCCTGTTCCGTTATAGGTAGTAACCCATTGCTGAACACCTGTGGAATCATATTTCAGCGTGATATAATCATTACCAGAACCAGTTGTGTTTGAACTGCCGGTGATGTATACATTCCTGGAAGCATCAATTGCAATTGCTTTTCCTTCATCATAACTGTTGGCAGGGCCATTGTATCGACTTATCCATTTTACGTTTCCGGATTTATCATATTTAATGGTTACAATATCTTCTGCGTTGCTGCCGGTACCTATGCTTTTTCCGGTAACATATATATTGCTTACCGCATCTGTTTTTACCGTATTCGCCCGATCGTAATCGTTACCGGTACCATTGTATGTTTTGGCCCATTTTTGTGCTCCAACTGAATCGTATTTTAACGTTACATAATCGTAATTACCGGGAGTGGCAGTTTGAGAATAGCCAGCCACAATAACGTTTCCAGAAGGATCTACCGCTAATGCTCTGGCTTCATCATACTTACTTGCCGGGCCATTGTATTGAACAGCCCATCGTTGTGTGATGGTATTACTATACCGGATTGTTACAATATTAAAATCTGACGAAGTGCCTTGATAGGCGTAGCCTGTAACATAAATGAGGTTTGCGGTTGGACTCACATACAATGCAAAACCAGCATTGACTCCGCCTGTACCTGTGTATCTGCGGGCTATTTGCTGTACACCTAAAGAACTGTATTTGATGGTTGTGGCTGCACTGGTTCCGGAAGTACCATCACTGGTACCGGTTACATATACATTTCCTGAGTTATCAACAGCTACGTCAAACGCTTCATCTGTGCCATTCACGCCCGTGTTATTATAACGGGCTGTCCACTGCCTTACACCGGAAGAATTGTATTTGAGTGTCACAAAATCAAAGCCTGCAATGCTATCTGTGTAGCTCCAGCCTGTAACGTATATATTGTTTCCCGATGGGTCAATTGCGATGGCATGCGCTTCATCCAATCCATTTCCCGGACCATTGTATTCAGCAACCCATTGCTGCGTTCCGGAAGAATTGTATTTAATCGTTACATAATCAAGTGTTCCGCTTGCGCCTCGTCCCACACCTGTTACATAAATATTTCCAGATGCATCCATCACCATATCCTCCGCCTTATCTGAAAAAGATCCGGAACTCGAATATCGTTTCTGCCATTGAATATTAACCTGAGCACTGGCATTGAAAAAAAGGGCACAACACAGTAAAAAAAGTAATTGCTTTTTCATGCCAATTTATAATTTATTAAAGCTATGTATTTTAATCCTGTTACGCTAATTTGCGGGGCAGGGACTAGGTTATACGTAAAAATTTTACATATATTTACATTTTAGCTAAAGAAAATGTCATTTGAATGAAGAATAAATTACTAATTGTTGTTTCTTTTATCTTCTTTCTGCCATTCATTTCTATGGCGAATCACATTGTTGGGGGCTCTTTGACCTACGAACAAATGGGTGGATCGACCTATAGGATTACCCTAGCTTTATACCGGGATTGTACGGATCCGACCAACCCTTCGTTTCCGTCTGTTGTTAAAATCAATATTGTTAAAAATAACGGAGCCGCCTTTAAAGTAGCCACTATAGCCTTTTCATCGGCCACTTCGGTCCCTTCCAAGATAGATACATGTGTAGCTAATCCCGGTATCTGTTTACAGGAAGCTATTTATTCTCAAGTAGTTACAGGAATAACACCCAGTGCTGGGGGATATCATGTTTATTACCAGTTGTGCTGCCGGACCAGCGCCCTCTTAAATATTAACAATCCGGCAACTGCAGGTGAGACTTTTTACACACATATACCTGATAATAACCTCTTTACAAACAATAGTAGCCCTCAATGGAAGGATAGTCCACAATCTTTTCTTTGCCAGGGTTCAACCTTATCCATTGATCATGGTGCTGTTGATGCGGATGGAGATTCCCTGGCCTATTCACTGTATACCCCTTACGACAGTAATACTGTAACGTTCCCGGGAGGTTTGTTCACTGCGGTTCCTTTGGCTTGGAAAACTGGCTACGGCCAAAACAACCCCTTTAATGCGGGTGCCCCCAATTCCCTGCAAATAAGTTCCAAGGGTATTATTACGGGTTCTCCTCCCCTGACCAGCGGTAACTTTGTGATTGGCGTTCGTTGCCAGGAATGGAGAAATGGAGTAAAATTGGGGGAAGTGCTTCGTGATTTTCAAATTAAAGTAGTGGTTTGCCCTCCAAAAATTCTGGCAAACTATACATTTACCGGAAATTGTAACGGAACCAAAGTGTCTTTCACCACAACCACTGTTGGTGCAAATACCTATTATTGGGATTTTGGTAATACCAAAACATTAGCGGATACTTCACGTAGTAAAAATCCAACCTATACCTATACCGAACTTGGGAAATATAAAGTAAAGCTCATTATTGCGAAAGGCACGCCTTGCGCTGATACACTCATTCAAACAGTTCATGTAACTTCTCTGAATGCGGCCTTTACAAGCAATACCCCCAGTTGCCAAAAAGCGATAATTAATTTCTCTGATATTTCTGTCATTGATACCAGCAATACCATTACTGCCTGGAATTGGAACTTCGGAGATGGAAATACTTCTACTTTAAAAAATCCGAAAAACTCGTATGCAAATAGCGGCAGTTTCATTGTGAACCTTGTTGTCACAGCTGCTTCGGGTTGTAAAGATACGGCTACACAATCAGTGAGTGTGCAAACACTACCCATTGCCAATGCAGGTAATGATACCATTCGATGCGCAAATAATCCTGCCATTTTATTAAACGGAAAAGTTACCAATGCCGGCGGCGGTAGATGGGTCGGAACCGGTATGTTTACTCCAAGTAACACGGTATTAAATCCGAGCTACATAGCTGCAGCTAATTCCATCAAAAAAGGAGCAGACACGTTGCTGTTCATTACCACAAGCAATGCATTGTGCCCGCCGGATACGGATAAATTGATCATTCAATTTTCTCCTGCCCCTACTGTGGATGTTGGAAAAGATGTAATCGTTTGTAAAGATACCGTCAGTATCCCGGTATGTGCGACAATAACTGTCGCAACGGGTGTTACCTGGAAATCACTTGGCAGCGGAATATTCACTTCTGACTCCACAAAACTTTGTACTGGCTACAAACCAAGCAAAGCGGATACGCTTGCAGGATATGTTATCCTGGTGGCTACAACTACTGGTAATGGCAACTGTCTGTCAAACAGCGATTCCATGCGCATTACATTTACCTCCATCGTTAATGTGGACATACTTGCAACAGATAGCATCTGTTCAGATCAACTTATTCCGGTAGATGTATCCGTCACAACAAATAGTGGAATGTGGACATCAAACGGAACGGGCTATTTCACGCCTTTTCCAACCTCACTAAAGGGTTATTATATTCCAAGCAAAGCAGATAGTATAAATGGAAAAGTTATTTTAATATTTACATCGAGTAACAATGGAAATTGCCTGATGCGGAAGGATTCAGTAACTGTTTCTATTCTTCCTGCACCAACTGCATACTTTAGCAGTGTTACCGCTTGTGAAGGGCACCCGGCAATATTTACAGACCTATCCGTACCTGCAAATCAGATTATCAAATGGCTTTGGAATTTTGGAGATACATTTACAGCTGATGTAAAAAATCCTTCACATGCCTATACCAAAGGCGGCACCTACCCGGTTACACTTATTGTAAGTTCGCAAGACAAATGTCGCGACACCCTGCAAGCTCCTATCTCTATCAATTACAACCCTGTTGCACACTTCAGTTCGTTGGGTGTTTGCTTAAAAGAAGGTGTACAATTCCAAGATTCTACTACGGTCATTGGAGATAGTGTGATTAAATGGATCTGGAATTTTGGTGATGGGAAAACGGCAGATATGAAAAATCCACTTCACCATTTCCCTACTTACACCACCTATTCTGTGTCATTAATTGTTGAATCATCCAAAGGTTGTATTGATTCCATAAAGAAAAGTTTAAACATTAAAAAAGGACCTATCGCTGATTTCACATCAGATAATCCACTTGCCAACGTAAAACAGCCGGTCCATTTCTCAGATAAATCCATCGATGGTGTTTCCTGGTTTTGGAATTTTGGAGATACAACCGCCAGCAATCACACATCCACTTTACAAAACCCAACACATACATATGATGAAATTGGCCATTTCAATGTTTGTTTATTTGTAACGGATAAAAATGAATGCCTGGATACAATTTGTAAAACAGAGATCATATCACTTCCTGTTGGTGTTCCAAATGCATTTAGTCCGAATGGTGATGGTCAAAATGATTTCTTCTCCGTTTATGGAGGCGCTTTCACGGATATACAAATGAAAATTTTTAATAATTGGGGCGACGTTATTTTTGTAACTGATAAACAATCCGGATGGGATGGCCGAGTTGCAGGTGTAGACCAACCTGCAGGTGTATACATCTATACGGTTTATTGTGTTTCTGAAGATGGTGAAACTCATAAATTATCCGGTGATGTAACCTTGATAAGGTAAAAGTATAAACGTGTTAAATCGTTGTATGAAGCAAAATTATCCTGTATGGTTAAAAAAAATAACTCGCTTTATTGCAGGGTTTGTTTTTTTGTTATGCGCTGTAAAAGGGCAGGCACAGGATTTCCATCTTTCTCAATACGATGCTTCACCTCTTTTTTTAAATCCATCTATGACTGGTATGTTTGATGGTAAGTACCGAGTTCATCTGCATTACCGATCACAATGGGCCACTGTTTCAACCAAGCCATTTACCACCGCCGGGCTAACATTAGATATGCCGCTTAAAAAATTAGGTGTGGGTATACAAGTGATGAACTTCAGAGCAGGTGCAGGCAACTACAATGAATTAAGCGCGCTCCTTTCGCTCTCCTATGATTTAGCAAGTAAAACGAACATGCATCATTTGGCTGTGGGTATTCAGGCTGGTATACTGCATAAAACCGTATCGGGTGATAAACTCATTTTCGGAAATCAATACGACGCTATAAATGGCGGAGGCTTTAACTCCAGTTTGCCAAGTGGTGAAGTATTTAAAAACACAAATTACACTATTCCAGCTATTAATGCTGGGCTTTTATATTATTTCGCAAAAAGCAATGCGCGCTTAAATCCATTTTTTGGTTTATCCGCTTTTAATTTAACACAGCCCAAACAAGCATTTTTAGAGAATGATGTTCCACTACCTATGCGTATCTATTTTCATGGTGGTATCAAAATAAATGTAAATGAACGCATACAACTTCTTCCGAAATTCATTTACATGAGACAACTTGAGAACAAAGAGCTTACTACATCATTGATGCTTTATTATTATTTGAAAGATGCAAACACCTTCCTTATGCTGGGTCCTTCATTCAGATTAAAGGATGCGACTATCCTGGAGGCAGGTATTAAAAGGGGTGATTATACATTACGCGTTAGTTACGATATAAATACTTCACCATTAAAAACGGTAACGTATTACAAAGGTGGTTTTGAAATTTCTTTAACCTACCAGGTAGGGAAACCAAAAGTTAACCCGGATGTTAATTGTCCAAGGTTATAATGTATTAAGACATGCAAAGGAAGTTTAACATAACAGTTGCGTTTGGAATCTGCATAAAGGCAGTTGTGCTGTTGTTTATTTTTTGCTGTGTTACTTTGCCATGCAGCTCACAGGAAAAAAATGAATGGATTGAAAATGCGGATGCTTCTTTTAAAAATGAAGATTATCAAAATGCGATTAAATATTACCTAAAAGCCATTGCAAAAGAAATCACCACTGATATTGTGAAACCTTATGAACTAAAACCATATGAAAAACCCTTAACAGCATCCGGTGAGCCGGAGACAAAAAAGAAACAAAAACCAACTATCAAATTAAATCAGCCTGCTCAGTTTCAGCAATACGTGGCACATCAACTCGCAGAATCGTATCGCTTTATTCATGATTATAAAAATGCAGAAGTCTGGTATAAGAAAGTGCTAGACAGCAAACCCCCGCTGCAGTTTCCTTTTGATCATTTTTGGTATGGTGATGCACTTGTGAAAAATGAGCGTTACAAGACTGCTATTCCTGAATTTATGGCTGTATTAAAATT
>DASRRA010000082.1:0-4826 GCA_035696085.1 Bacteroidia bacterium
GATATCCTGGGGAATTAGGATGAAGGCTTAAATCTGTAGGAGGATCTTCTACACGGTGCTCATAGTCTTCGGGATCGTGTCCACTGTAAAACGTAAACATTCCTTTTCCGTATTCACCATGTATGTAACGAGCTTCATTCGCTGCTTTATTTTCTCCTAAAATTAAAATGTCTGGTTTGATAAAACTCTTATCGAAGGCTACTGTTTGTCCCCAGAATCCTTTAATAATTTGTTCGTGATTTTGACATAACATAGTTGGAACCACGTCCCATTTCGCAGAAAATTCAAAAAGCGTAAACAAGTCATTTGCTCGGTTAATACCATATTTTTGTTTGCGTGCCTGGTTGTCGATGTTGGATTTGGAGTATTCACTTGGATTGGTACTCAATTTAAAATTTGTGAATGCAAATGTTTTGGAGTAATCCAGTTTTTGATTGTAATTGGGTGTGCTGCCGTCTCCATCAAACATACTTTCGCAAATATCAATTCCTTCAGCTGCAAGTGCGATATCGTAGGAATCAGGTGCAGAGCACATCGCAAAAAGAAATCCTCCTCCAGCAGTGAAGTCGCGGATTTTTTTTGCAACTCCCAATTTCATTTGTGAAACTTTATCAAAACCTAAGGCACGTGCACTGGCTTCTAATTCCCGCTGCTGCTCAATATACCAGGAGGCATTGTGGTAGGCAAACCAAAATTTTCCATACTGACCGGTAAAATCTTCGTGGTGAAGGTGAAGCCAGTCGTAAGTCAATAATTTATCTTTTAATATTTCTTCATCATAAATAACATCATAGGGAATCTCCGCATAGGTCAACACTAATGTCACCGCATCATCCCAGGGTTGCTTTGTTTTAGGCGAATAAACAGCCACTTTAGGTGCTTTTTCCAACTTCACATCTTCCATGTTTACTTCCGGGTTGGATATTTCCGTTAGAATAGAAGTTGATTTGGCATCAGCAATTACTTCGTAGCTAACCCCTCTGATGGAGCATTCATTTTCAATTTCTTTTGCATCCTTTATCATGAAACTGCCTCCTCTGTAATTGAGCAGCCAATGTACTTCCAGGTCATGCTTCAATACCCAGTAAGCAATCCCATAGGCTTTTAAATGATCCTTCTGGGTTAGATCCATGGGTATCAATATATAAGCAGCTTGCGATGCTATCGCAATAAAAGAGAAAAGAATTATGCAAACTGCTTTTTTCATAGTGTTTTAAAAAGGATGATCTTCTTCTATATCATTCATTTTAGAGCCTCTGATTACAGAGTTAGATGGATTGTTGAAATCAGAGGAAGGAGCGATAGCGCTTGTACCCGCAGTGTAGCCTGCATCTTGATCCATTGCATCCAAGTCGGTAAATTTCGTAAACTGTCCTATGTATCTTGTTTTGGCGGAATCAACCGGACCATTTCTATGTTTTGCAATGATGAGCTCAGCCATACCACGTGTGTCCATTCCATTCTCATCTTCTGTGATGTTGTAGTATTCCGGACGGTGGATAAACATTACCAAATCCGCATCCTGCTCAATCGCTCCCGACTCACGTAAATCGGATAATTGCGGACGTTTATCACCACCACGCGTTTCAACCGCACGGCTCAACTGTGAAAGTGCAATAACCGGAACTTCTAACTCTTTTGCCAAACCTTTTAAAGAACGGGAAATAGTTGCAATCTCCTGCTCACGGTTTCCTTTTCCTTCTCCACCTGCAGTCATTAATTGAAGATAATCAACAATAATCATTTCAATTTTATGCTGCTCTTTTAAACGTCTTGCTTTGGCTCTCAATTCAAATACAGATAAGCCAGGCGTATCATCAATGAATAGAGGAGCTTCGGCTAATTTTTTTATTTTGTTGTTCAGCTGTTCATATTCATGATCTTCCAGTGTTCCCTTTTTTAATTTTTCTCCGGATAGTTCAGATTCACTGGCAATTAAACGTGTTACCAACTGAAGCGACGACATCTCCAGGGAAAAGATCGCAACCGGTTTGTTGAATTCAACAGCTGCATTTCGGGCAACACTTAATACCAAAGCTGTTTTACCCATTGCCGGACGAGCTGCAATAATCACCAGATCTGATTTTTGCCATCCGGAGGTGAGTCGGTCGAGTGCCGTCAACCCTGATGGAACTCCTGAGAAATTTCCTTTGTTGTTTCTTACGGTATCAATCTGATCAATCGCTTTACGGATAAGTGTACTCATCTTATCATAATTCTTTTTGATATTACCTTCTACAATAGAGAACAGGTTTTTCTCAGCGCTGTCCAGTAAATCAAATACGTCGGATCCTTCTTCGTAAGCATCGTTGATTGTTTTCGTTGAAATACGGATCAATTCACGTTGAATATATTTTTGAGCAACGATACGTGCGTGAAATTCTGCATTGGCTGCAGATGCAACCCGGTTGGTTAATTGAGTGATATAATAGGCGCCACCAACCAGTTCCAACTCACCGGTTTTTTTTAGTTCCTGTGTAACGGTTAAAATATCTACAGGCTCAGAACGGGTAAACAAGCGCTCAATAGCTCCGAATATGCGGGCGTTGGATTCTTTATAGAAACTATCCGACTTTAAAATATCAATAACATTTGTTAGGGCATCTTTTTCAAGCATCAATGCACCTAAAACAGCTTCTTCCAGTTCAACCGCCTGAGGTTGTATTTTTCCATTGTCCAAATGTTGCGTGGGTGTAGGTTTACTCAATCGTCTGCGAGAGTTAATATCGTTTTTTGTAGTAAAATCAGTCATGAAGCAAATTTATCAATAATTAAAACAGGAAGAAGAAAAATATTATTTTAAACAGACCATACACATTTTATTAACAAAAAATAACGCGTGAAATGCTACTAACTTAAAACGGATTAAACCATAAAATGTTTTATAATTCAATAAAATCAAGGGTTTTTGCGTGGAACATTTTGATAAACTACTTTTTTATTTTTTTAGTAACTTTAGGTAATGATTAGCCGCAGAAATTATTTTTTAATGTGGAGTATTTTGGTTAACTTACTTTTCGCCTGCAAAAAAGAAAAAAGTGATCATGAACCTCCTGTCATTACCATTTCGTCACCTGTTGAAAATCAAACTTTTCAGGTGAACGATGATGTGCTTGTAAAAGGAACGATTACAGATGCATCTTCGCTGGCAAGGGCTTCCATTACCTTGTTAAATGCACAACGGGTACCTGTTCATACAACGCTTCCACTGGATGTATCATCTAATGAAATAGAAATAAACAGTTCTTATTTATTGGATAATATTCACCTGGAGACCGGAGCCTATCAGTTGTGCATCTTCGCATCGGATGGAAAAAATGATGCTGCTGCCTATGTAGATATCCAAATTATTGGCGTTCCGCGTATGCTAAAAAAAATACTTGTAGCATCCCGGCCTAACACGAGTCAAACAAAAATTTCCGAAGTCGATACTTCCGGTATGTTTATTTCGTATACGAACTTTCCAGGCGATCACTTGGAATTCCTCGTTAATAGCTATTTTCAGGAATTACTTCATTGTGGATCCTTTACCGGAAATTTTACCGGTATCAATATAAATAACATGAGTGTTGTTCTAACTGTATCTTGCGTTCCTTCATCAACAGTTCCTTATTTTACAGGGTTTTATGCTATGAACAATCATTATTATATTTCTTTTTACAACGAACAAATAAGAGGATATGATCATACGGGTAATATTATTTATAATGCAGCTGCGATGAACGGCTACGTTGCCAACCATATTTTTATAAATGACCAGCACCTGATCGCGGAGGAACAACATAAGTTAAACAATGATCAAAAACTGGTTTGTTATTACCCAACAGGTAGCATTGAGCAAAGCTGCAGTCTGTCACAAGATGTTGTCTCATTTTGTGAACGTGATAATACACACGTGATGGTTTTTGGCAACAAAGCTGGACAGGGTCTGATCCAGGAGTATGACCGGGTAGCGAATAACATTTGGAACTCTTATCCATACTCCTTAGCAAACGGAATGATGAATTGTGCGGTGAAGCTGGATGCCGATACCTATTTATTGGCTTTCTCCAACGGAACCATTTGTAAATATGTATATTCATCCGGTAGTGTAACACCTTATTTAACCGGATATACTGCCATTCAATTGGTGTTGGACGAGTTAAACAATACCTTGTATGTGGTTGAAAAAAATAAAATCACTGTATGTAATGCGCAGGGAAAACCAATGCGTACAGTGAATTCAGCAGATGAGCTGGTTGCATTGGGACTGCTTTACAACAGGTAGCAAGTTTATAATGTCTCAATTATTTCCTGAAAATCATATTGCAGATCCTCATGTAGTTTGGACAAACATTTTTTAATTTTTTCTTTCTCTCTTTCGTATAAGTTATAAATGATTGGACTTGCAGAAAGCTCAATCCTTTCACTTTTCACTTTTTTGCAAAAGTAAATTCTCAATTCCAGTTCGGTAGTTGGTTCAGGAGAATAACGAATGTAGCGGGTCATGTAACGTACTACTTTTTGTAATCCTTTCTTAGTGGTATAAGTGCTTTGTCTGTTTATATCCAGGAACAAAGTATCAATTTCCGATTGTATATTTTTTACATAATTTCTTTCATCACGGGAATCAAACATGAGGTAGCAAAGTAACTCTTTGTTCTCTTTTTTATGTTTGGCAAGTTGCGTACAAAACTCAATTAACTCCTTAGGGGTGTATGCTTTTAGCTCTTTTTGAATATCATTGATGGAAGGCATTTTCATACTGCAAAACTAGGATAAAAATGTAAATTTACCAATGGTCAGGGTATATAGCCGTTGGTATCAATACCTGTGAAATATGGATT
>DASRRA010000083.1:0-2131 GCA_035696085.1 Bacteroidia bacterium
GCCACATCCGGCACTTATAATAGTTATCGAAGACAAACTTTTGTAAATGAGAATACACTTTCCTATGTTAAGATGTTTGACAAATATCATAGTAGCTTAAATGTGCTGGCAGGATTTGCATACAATTGGGATAAGTTTGACAGAGCTACATTAAGCTCAAATGGTGGATATACAAGCGCTGTGATACAAACATTAATTTCGGCGGCGGCTGTCACTGGAAGTACAACATCAACCCAAAATGTATTGACCTCCTTTTTCGGACGTTTGCAATATGGATACAAAGACAAATATTTTTTAGCTGCAAGTTTACGCCGTGATGGCTCATCAAGGTTTGGAGCGAATACAAAATATGGTACTTTTCCATCCGTTTCTTTGAAATGGGCTATATCTGATGAGAATTTTATGAAAGGAATAAGTTTCCTCAGCGATCTTAAGATACGTGCCTCTTATGGTGTGAACGGGAATAATAACTTACCTAATGAGTATCCATGGGCTGCAACCCTCGGATCTTACCCATACCCGCTTGGTGCTCCAGCATCAGCAATTGGAAACGCACCAAATGTGTTGGCTAATCCAGATCTGAAATGGGAAAAATCGCAGACCTATGATTTAGGTTTTGATTTTGGGTTATTTAAAAACCGTATTACCGGATCATTCGATTATTATAACAAATTAAGCACTGACCTTTTATTAAATGTCCAGGTTCTGGCAGTAACCGGGTTTCAGTCCTATCTTACTAATATTGGTTCTGTAAGAAACATAGGACAGGAAATTGAAATTACTTCACGCAATACTGTCGGTAAAATTCAATGGTCTACTTCCGTAAACTTAACTCATAATACAAATAAGATCGAGGCGTTGGCTCCGGGTCAAACGCAAATCATCGTCCCTAACGGTTTTACTGTAACAGACCAGATACTGCGAGTTGGTTCACCATTAAATAGTATTTATGTTTTGAAAGTACTTGGATTTTTAACAGCGAAAGATATTGCTGACAATGTGCCCCGTTATGGCAATGAACAACCTGGTGATTTTAAGTTCCAGGATCTTAACAAAGATGGTATAATAACTGAAGCTGATAAACAAATAGTAGGGCATCCTAACCCCGATTATACATGGGGTATGACCAATACGGTGCGTTATAAAGGTTTTGACTTAAATGTTTTGATACAGGGTCAATGGGGCGGTCAAATTTATTCACAGCTAGGCAGGGCCATTTCACGTCCCGGCCAGGGGAGATCCGATAATCATCCTGCATCTTTTGTAGACAGATGGTATTCTGAAACTTACCAGGGTGAAGGTCGCTTCGGCAAAGCATATTCAACTTATAATAATCCGATCACTTCTGCAACTGATTGGTTATATTCATCAGACTACTTCAGAGTGAGAAATATTTCACTGGGTTATAATTTGAAAACCCTTTTTAAATCTCAGACGATACATGAAGCAAGGGTTTATTTTACTTTAGAAAACTTTTTTGGTCATGATAAATACGTAAATGGCTTGAATCCCGAAGCTGCTAATACCACTGTGAGCACCAATGGTTCATATCCGGAAGCCGGAGATTACGGAGGTATTCCGCTGCCAAAATCTTTGATATTCGAATTATCATTTACTTTTTAAATAACTCTAATCTAAATAGAATGAAAAAAATATCTTTTATTTTAATTATAGTGGGTGGTATCCTTTCATCATGTGAAAAGGATCTGAACCAGGTGCCGATCTCAACGGCAACAACTCAAACTTTTTATCAGCAGCCCAGTGATTTTATACAAGCCGTTAATGCAACTTATAATTCTCTGAGGGGTTACCCGGACAGGGCACTGTTTCTTTCAGAAGTAAGGTCTGATAATATTTATCCAACCAATGATGTTGGTCGTGATCCTGATCCCATTAATAATTTTGCCGTCGGAATAGCTCCAAATGTTTTTGTTGAAGAAGCATGGAGTGCAAACTTTAGTGGACTATTCAGAGCTAATACCGTACTGGAACAAATTGCCAAGAATGGTAGTTATATTGGTTCCGTACCCTTAGCAAACAGGTTAACAGCCGAAGCAAGGTTTTTGCGTGCCTTTTTCTATTTTGATCTTGTTAAGTATTTCGGTAAAGTACCGCTTATTGATCACCCGGT
>DASRRA010000084.1:0-11296 GCA_035696085.1 Bacteroidia bacterium
AAAAAATTTAATGTAAGCCAGCCCTTAATTTTTAATTTTTCCCCATTATACGCGCTACTTCCACCTGGTTTGGATTCATCTATTTTTTTTTCGACGGCTGTGATTCCTACCGGAAATACTGTCAATTACAGGGCAGGTACGCAAAATAACGCTTAGTACGGGTTTCTCTGCCAATGCAGGTTCTGTTTTTAATGCTTTCATTTCATGGATGCGATAACCCGGGAAGTAGTTATTCAATAAAAAGTATAATTTTGAAATAGAAAAACGCCTCATCTGTTAAAACAGAATGGGGCTTTTTTTATTCCTTTTTACCCTTAATCCTTGCTCATAGACCGTAAAAAAAAATGATTGTGTAGATTAAAATCCCTGACCTAAAAAAAATTAGTTTTGGCAGAAACCCATTAAACAACACAGCCAACTATTATGAGAAAAATTCTTTTTATTTTATCCCTCCTTTCTTTTACTTCCTTTGCTCAAAACAATAGCAACTGGAGCCATATGGGACCTTATTCAAAAAATTTAGCAGGAACTGATAAGTTCGAGACAGGCCGCGCAGAATGCGTAGCCGTGCATCCTACTACCCCTAACACCATGTACCTGGCTGCTCCCGGAGGTTTATGGAAAACAATAGATGCTGGTGCCAACTGGGCCAGAATACAACCCACAACCATGGATCAAACTGGTTATGGCGGAGGTTCCGCTCTTGTTTTCAATAGTGCTGGTACACTTTTATTTGCCAGCGATGAGCATTTCAGACACAGATCAAGGGGGGTTTACAGATTTAATGGGACTAACTGGGCTGGCCCTTATACGCTGCCTATTACCGGAGACTATATTATTAATCATATGAAATTCCTGCCAAATAATGATACAATTGTATTCGCATGTACAGACCGTGGGCTATTTCGATCAACAAATACGGGAGCAACCTGGACTGCTATCTCAAGTGCATCAGAGGAATATGAAAACATTGTTTTCATAAGTGGTACGAGTGGTACAATCTGCTATGCGATAGGAGGTAACAAAGTAAATGCGTCCAGTCCTGCAAAAGTGTTCAAAGAATCTACTGATAAGGGATTAACCTTTACACAAGTATCGTCTTATACAACTGCGTTTAGCGCCTGGACAAATGTATATGCGGATGCTTGCATTGGTGATCAAAGTACTGCCAACAAGGAAATTTATATTTTAGCTGTTGTAAGCCCAGCTGCTTCCTCCTACCAGGTATTCAAATTTATTAAGAACACGAGTACGAATGCTACCTCTTGTACTCCCATATACAATTTTTTAGAAGTGAATGATCCAGACCGATTGGCTATCGCTTATACAAGTAATAAAAAATTGTTTTTTGGGGGAGTAGATGTAATGGGTCTCGATCTTACTATTTCACCTCCTGCAAGATTTTCTCCTTCCTTCGTTCATACGGATCAACATGACATGGTCGCCGTTCCAAGTCAAAGTAAAGTATTGGCAGTAGGTGATGGTGGAATTTGTTCCATCGATCAGACAACACTTGCCATGACCCCATTGAATAACGGACTTCATATTTCTCAGGTACACGGCTTTTCCGGAGCCAGCTCGAATCCCAATTTTTTTGTAACCGGAGAACAGGATACAAAAGGGTTCGTATTTAACTATATGGGTGGCGCCAACCCTACCAGTACTACCCTCAAAACCTTTGGGGATAGAGAGCCATCTGGAGCGCTGGTAGACAAATTTGACAACAACCGGATTTTTGCAAATATAGATTCTTATGGCCCGCCCTTTCTAATGTCTTATGATCAGGGTGGCTCCTTTATTCCCAGCGGTGATGCTACTCACCCAAATTACGGATATTTTCCGTTAAATTCTACCAGTTTTGAAGCAGGCGCAAGTGTGGATAATGGAAAGACTAACTATGGAACACCTACCTTTTACCAGGATCCAGTACGACCGGATAAACTTTATTTTGCAAGTGGAAACCTGCTTCAGTACGATCCTTTGCATAAAACGTTTGTAACTAAACTCAGGATGGGAGTCGTTTATGGTAATGAATCCAGCCCATTGTATAATGCTACCTTTTACTCGATAATTCTTTCCATGGGTATTTCACCTCAAGATAAAAATGGTTTTTATTTTACTACGATGAAATTTTCTGGTGGTAATAATGGTAACGGTCCAACAGCATCACAGGTATTTAAATACATCGGGCCAAACATTGACGATTGCTGGATGGAACACAATGAGGATAAATTAAACTGGGCGCGAATAACACCAGATTTGAAAGCCGCACCATTTAGCTATACCTCGCTTCAGGAGGCGGATATCTATGAGGTCAATTATACCAGTTGTGCAATCAGTCAGAATGATAAAGAAAAAATGTGGGTAGGAATGAATAATGTGAATGCACTCAATGCAATTGCAGGTGTCCCTGTCAAAGTGTTGATGTATAATCATGGTGTTTGGTCGAACTATAGCCAGGGATTAAACATTGATGATCACGTTTTGTCCATGGTAGCTGAACGTGGAAGCAATGATGGTATTTATCTTAGTACACTTCGTGGTGTTTATTATCGCAATGCCACTTCAGGTTCCTGGATATTGTATTCCAACAACCTTCCAAAAGCTGCGGGACAACAAATGGAAATCAATTATACAGATAATACGGTACGTGTTGGTACCTGGGGACAAGGTGTTTGGAGATCACCACTTTCCTGCCCTTCCACAACTTCCACCATTACAAGAACAACTATTGTCAATACATTTGAAGAAACCAAAGCAGATATCGTTTCAACCGCTGTAATTCCTGCCGGAAACAATATCACTTACAGGGCTGGTACGAAAATAACCCTTAGTCCCGGTTTCTCCGTGACTGGAGGTGCTTATTTTTGGGGATTTATTCATGGCTGCGACAGCCCGGGAAGCAGCTTTAATGCGCCTTTAGCAGCAGATAATACAGATTTACTGGAAGAGGCCAAAGAATCACTGAAGGAATTGCAAAATGAATTTTCTATTTTTCCAAATCCCAATGAAGGAAGCTTTACACTCCGTTTTAAACAAAAAAGTGAAGAAGAACATGAGGAAGCAGGAGAAAATGAAGATGCAGAAAATGACATCTATATTTTTGACGTGATGGGTAAAGTGGTTTTAGAAAAGAAACAAATCTTTGAAGATCAAATCACCATCGACTTATCAGCCTATCCAAAAGGGTTATACATGGTAAGAGTAGTGGACGAAGAAGGAGCTGTACAAACCAAAAAAGTAGTTATTCAATAACAAGCATAATTTTTAATAAAGAAAACCCCATTCTGATCATCAGAATGGGGTTTTCTTTATTGATCCTATAACTCAGGGTATTTTATGATAACGATAGCCTGAAAAAACATCGCATTTCTGCATTTAAAACGTATTAAAACGTAACCTTTTTCTAGCTGTTATTTCTATAACCTTTGGTCGTCTTTTTCCGTTAATTCTCCTATCTAAAACCATGAAAAAGACAAGGCAGTTTTTCTTCCTTATTGTACTCATATGCTTTTGCGGAGCTGCGAATGCGCAAGACTATATTAACGCTGGTTTACATCGACTGGATTCCCTGAAACGCTTTATCCACAAAAACGGCTCAGATACATCTGCTATTAATCCCCTCAATGAGCTTGCGCAAGAGTATCTGAACTTAAATCAATTGGTAGCGGGCGACTCTGCGGCCAGAGAAGCATTAAGGCAAGCTGACCAGCTACATTACACTAAATACAAAGGAGATTCATATAATAAAATTGGATTGATACTGCTTGTCAGAAACCAGCCCGATTCTGCAAGAGCCTATTTTATAAGGGCGCTCGAGGAAGATAAGCGCGAAAAAAACAAAGCGAATTACATAAAACGCTTAGGAAATATTGGTATCTCTTATTCTGCCCAAGGGAAATTTGATCAGGCATTAAGCTGTCATCAATCAGCGCTGCGTTTAGCTGAGCTGTTTAAAGAACATCGGGTCATGGCCTTTTGTTATAACAATCTCGGTTCAATCTACTTGTCTAAATCGCAGTATCAACTCGCTCTGGCGAGCTTTTCAAAATCATTGAGCTTTAATACAGATCAGCACGACCGAAATAGTAAATATATTAGTTTAAAATTCATCTCCGGAATCTATCAAACACTCGGCAATTATGCAATCTCCCTACAGTACCTGAACCAAGCGCTGGACCTTGCCAAAGTTATCGGCAACAAATATAAAGTGCAGTTTTGTTTGGGTTCTATGGCCAATATTTATAACAACCTTGGAAATCGAACGACTGCATTGGACTACTATTTTCAAGCGCTTAAAATTGCTGAAGAAGCGCAGAACAATAAGGACATTTCGGATTTATTGGGGGATATAGGGCATTGCTATTATGATCTTGGAGATAAAGAAAAGGGCATTGCGTATCTGAAAAAGGCGTATACAAAAGTTCTTGAATCAGGCAATAAAATCGGAATTGCCTATGCAACTTGTAACAACGCAATTATTTATACGGAGGAAGGTAATTTTGACGAAGCCATTACGGAGTACAAAAAAGCCATTGTTTTAATGAAGGAATCCGGGATAGAAGATGTGTCACACACTGCCTATTACAGTATTGGTGATATTTATAAACGAAAAGCCAAACAAACCCGCAATGCAGATTCCTGTCATTACTATTACGCCCTGGCCCTCGAGTACTATACCCAAGCACTTCGACTGGCAGATTCTTATGGAAAACGGAATGAATTGGTGAATGGCTTTTATCGTATCGGTCAGCTAAACGAAGAACAAGGCTTTATAAAAAAGGCGGAGGAATATTATGAAAAATGTATCAAACAATCCATTCTAACGGGTGAAATTAGTGTCAGACAAAATGCGTACAACCGATTATCCGAGATATACGGGAATCAAAAAAAATTTCAGCAACAAATCAACTATTACAAAAATTACATTGTATTACGGGATAGTTTAACCAATCTTGCAGGAGCAGAAAAGAAAGTTCGTTCTGAACTTAATTTTCAGTATGAGCAAAGACAAACCATCGAAAAAGAAAAACAAAAGCAGCAAAATAATCTCATACTTGCTGAGAAAAAGCGTCAAAAAACATTGTTGTGGGCGGTCATCAGTATTGCCTTATTTATCCTGCTCATCGCTACGATCATGTATCGAAACTTTCTCGAGAAAAAAAGGATCAACAGAGAACTTGAAAATAAAAATCAAAAAATTAGAAATGCGAATAAGATCATTAAAGAAAAGAACCATGAGATAACAGATAGTATTAATTATGCTTTGCATATTCAACAAGCTATACTACCTGATCGAAAGCAAATCCAGGAATTGCTTCCTCAAAGTTTTATTCTTTTCCATCCAAAAGATATTGTTAGCGGAGACTTCTATTTTTTTACGCGACAACATGAAAAATTATTTATTGCAGCAGCAGATTGCACAGGTCACGGAGTTCCCGGAGGGTTTATGAGTATGATCGGTACGGAGAAATTAACCAGTGCCGTTCAACAAACAACTGATCCGGGAAAAATTCTTTCATTGTTGAATGAAGGTATTAAATCATCGCTACACCAAACAGAACACGATTATACCAATCGTGATGGAATGGATATCGCACTTTGTTCAATTGATTTAAAAACATTAATAATTGAGTTTGCAGGTGCAAACAGGCCCATGTGGATTGTTCGAAAAAGCAGTGACGCATTGGAGGAAATAGCTGGTACAAAATCTTCCATCGGAGGAATTACGGAGATCGATAAGCAGTTCTACACACATACTATACAGCTTTTACCCGGCGATACATTTTACCTGTTTTCAGATGGATTTGCAGATCAATTCGGAATAACCGATAAAAAAATAACCACAAGAAGATTTAAAAACTATTTAATGAGTATTAAGAATTCTCCTTTAACAGAGCAGGAAAATTTATTAACAGCATTTCTCAAAGAATGGAAGGGTGAAACAATACAAACAGACGATATTCTCGTGTGGGGTGTAAGAATTTAAAGGTATGAAAAAATTACATTTTATTTTATTTAGTTTATTTCTTCACATTTGTCACCACACAAATGGCCAGGATTATATAAATACCGGTATAAATCGCTTGGACTCTCTTCGACAAGCAGTAAAAAATTGCGATTCAGATACCGCAAAAATCAATGTGCTAAATCAGTTTGCACAGCAATGCATTGATCTAAATTATCTAGCAACCGGCGATTCTGCTTTAAGAGAAGCGCTAACGCAGGCAGATCAAACGAATTATACAAAATTCAAAGGCGACTCTTACAATAAAATCGGATTGATTCATATGACACGAAATGAAATGGATTCGGCCCGCACCTATTTTATAAAAGCATTATCGGAAGATGAGCGTTCGAAAAACCGATCGGGTTATATTCGGCACCTCGGAAATATAGGCCTCACCTATTCTGTAGAATTAAATCATAGCCAGGCATTGAATTGTCACAGATCAGCTTTACATATGGCTGAGTTATTTAAAGAAAGGCGGGTGCTTCCTTTTTGTTACAACAACATTGGAATTGTTTGCTTGGCCAGATTTCAGATGAAGGACGCCTTTCACTATCTATACAAATCGTTAGCTGAGAACGCGGATAATAAGGATATAAAAAGCAAATACATAAGCTTGAAATGCATTTCAGAAGTTTATCAAAGTATGGGTGATTATTCTGAAGCGCTAACGTATGCTAACATGGCATTGGATATCGCTAAATCCATCGGCAATAAATATAAAGTTGAAATTTGTTATACCACAATAGCAAGTATTTATAATAGTCTTGGAAATCGCTCAACAGCCATAGATTATTATTTTCAGGCCTTAAAAATCGCAGAGGAAACGGGAAATAAAAAAGATATTGCTGCTTTAATTGGTGACATCGGTGGAAGATACTACGACCTTGGAGAAAAAGAAAAGGGATTCGAATATTTAAAAAAAGGGTACGCGAAGATGATCGAGTCCGGTAATAAAGCTGGGATTGCGCTAACAACCGGTTGGTTAGGACTTTTTTATTTTGAACAAGGCGACCTCGACAAAGCCACACATTACTATGAACAATCGATTGCTTTAATGAATGAAATAGGCACTAGTGACGATTCCCATTTCTGGATAAACAATCTCGCACAAATTTATTTGGTAAGAGCACAGCGGGCTGTTACGAATGACTCCGCCCATTATTATTACAATAAATCACTAAACTATCTTACACAAGCACTGGATCTTGCTTATCGTTTAAATAAGAAAAATGACATAAGTCATAGTTATCTCCTAATTGGAATAGTGTATGAAAATCAACGTCAGTTCAAGAAAGCGGAAGAATATTATCAGAAATGCATTCAACTATCAAGTATCACTGGTGAAATAAATTACAGGCAAGATGCACATAAAAGACTATCTGACATATATGGTATCCAGCGTAACTATCAGCTTCAGGTGCAGCATTACAGAAAATTTATCCTTCTTAAAGACAGTGCAATTAACCTTACAGGAGCTGAAAAAAAAGTACGCTCTGAAGTTAATTATGAATACGAACAAAAACAGGTAATTGAAAAGCAAAAACAAAAGGAACGAAACAATTTGATTCTTGCAGATAAAAAGCAGCAACAAACATTGTTGTGGTCGGTGATTAGTGTTGCTCTTTTCATTCTGTTTATCGCCGCTCTTACATATAAGACCTACCTGACGAAAAAAAAAATAAACCAGGAGTTGGAAAATAAAAACCAAAAAATCCGGAAGGCTAACAAAATTATCAAAGAAAAAAATCATGAAATAAGAGATAGCATCAATTATGCATTGCATATTCAACAAGCCATTCTTCCGGATAAAAATCAAATCACTCATTTTCTTCCGCAAAACTTTATCCTGTTTCAACCAAAAGATATTGTCAGCGGCGACTTTTATTTTTTTACAACTGCTCACAACAAGATCTATCTCGCAGCTGCCGATTGCACCGGTCATGGTGTTCCGGGGGGCTTTATGAGTATGATCGGAACGGAAAAATTAAACATGGCTGTAAAACAAAGTAGTAATACGGGGAAAATACTTAGTCTTTTGAATGAAGGGATCAAATCCTCCCTGCACCAGTCGGAACATGAATTCACCAACCGTGACGGGATGGACATAGCCCTATGTGCGATTGATGTGAAGCAAAGAAGCATTGAATTTTCGGGCGCAAACAGACCTTTATGGATTGTACGAAATGATAGTGATGTACTAGAGGAGATAACCGGTACCAAAGCTTCCATTGGAGGAATCACAGAAAATAATAAACAGTTTGAAACCCATTCGATTCAATTAAAACATGGGGATACATTCTATCTCTTCTCCGATGGGTATGCTGATCAATTTGGTGCGAATGATAAAAAAATGAACACGCGACGATTAAAAAGTTTATTAGCTGAGATTAAAAATTTTGAACTCTTAGATCAGCAGGATCTATTGAAAAAATTTTTAGATGAATGGAAAGGAGACGCCATTCAAACGGATGATATTTTAGTTATCGGCGTTAGGTTGTAATGATCCCGACTCTTTGTTGATTCCCTCGTCATAGCTCCAATTTTATCTCCATACCGTGTCAAAATAATATCAATTCCTGCTAAAAAGCCTGTTACCATGATCGAGATATTGGATTATCTTTAATTCTATGTAAAATCTAATCAATCAATCTATTACTTAACCAACAAACAATCAAACCAACGAACGCATGAAAAAATTACTCCTCTCTTGTATCGTGTTAATTGGCGGGTCGCTCTGTGTCTCTGCCCAATCCAATGCGAGAATGAATTTAGGAAGCCCGGAGAGTTTCTTAAATTCTATCCGAAACCAACATAGCCGCTCCACTTCAACGCTTGAATTGCAACTAAACAATAGTGAAGTCGTAAGCATTGCACTCGATAATTATTTCGATAAAAGCACTGGATTTTCAGCAAATGGAGTTGCTTTGGAATCACCTAACTCCTTGTTTATTTTAAAAGGTGATGCTTCTTCTTTATATGGTTATGTTGCATTTCATGATACGCAAAAAGCATATGAAATCACCACTACAAATGGTGTTGTATCTATACAGGAAGCCGATATCGCTAAATTTTTCCCGGATATTTATGAACCGGAAATGAAGGCCCCAACTTATCAAACTCTGGCACCAATGGTTAATTTACCGGTGTATAGCACCATGGCGAATCGCCAGGTGATTCATATTGGTCCTTACAAAAATGAAGATGTAACAAAATTACAAAGTAAGCCTGGATCTCCTTATGTGTTCTATTTGAACCATACAGCTGTAATGAATGGTACTACGCCACTTAATGGAAGAGGGAAAGAAGAAATGTACCGTGTTTGGCAATCAACTGCCGATCAATATTCCATGTTAAATCTGAATATCACGACCGATGTTTCGGTATACAATGCAGCGAAATCAGCTGATGTTTTAAAAACCGGTGTTATCAAATTTGTAAATGAGGATGGACGCTCCAATGCGCCTATCGCCAGTTTCGGAACCACATCAGCCGGGACCTTGTACAGAAACCCGCTAGGCAGTGGAAATGATTATGGATATGGAATTGGAATGACCTGTGCGCATGAGGTAGGACATCAAATGGGGATGAACCATGACGGTGGTGACCAACAAAGCGATCCTGAATATTTTGAAGGATTGCCAGCGGTACAGTGGTGCCCAATCATGGGTAACTATTGGTTTGGCGCAAATTGGGCCAATCAGTTATTCACCTGGAGTAAGGGAGAATATAACACCGCTACCAATAAAGAAGATGATTTTAGCATCATGACCACGAAAGAAAAAGTTCCGTACATGACAGATGATAATGTATCTGGTAAAAAATTACAATTTGACGCAACGGGTGTTATTTCTCCTGATAAAAACTGGGGACAAATAGAAAAAAATACCGATACGGACGCATTTACTTTTGAAATCGGACCATCTGGAGGAAAGATCACACTAAAAATTGATCCACTTGAATATTTAAGACAGTTGGACGTAGCAGCAAAGATTGTTGACAGCAAAGGAACTGTGGTTGCGTCCAGCAATTTAGCTGTGAAACGTTGGGCGGAGTTTAAAGACCTTTCATTGAGTGAAGGTAAATATCAACTCACCATTGAAGGTGGCGCTGAATTGACACCACAAACAGGTTTTTCTAAATATTCTTCGTTGGGTTATTATGGAATGGAAGGGACAATAACCGGTGCAATTATTACAGGTATGGAAAAAGTAGCCTTCGAAAATACAATTGCTGTTTTCCCAAATCCTGCAGCCGATGTTTTGAACATCAGTTATGGATTTAACAATCCGTCTACACAAGTAAGTATTGTAACCATGACCGGACAAACTGTTTATGAATCCAATCAAATGGTTCAATCTATTGATTTATCAGGGTTTGCAAAAGGTGTTTACTTTTTAAGAATTATTTCAAATGGTGAGTCTTGTGTAAAAAAGATTTCGAAATTATAATTGTTTTTTAGTTAGTTAATTCTGAAAATCGGCGCAGCGGTTAGTTGCGTCGATTTTTTTTCTACCTCCCCAATAGTTAAAACTTGAAGTCGCAAATTGAGACCTCCAAATTCTAGCTTCCGATCTGATTACTAAAATTTCTATCTTCGTTTAAAGGAATTTCATTCATGCCATTCAAAAAACATCCTTATCTCCTCCTTACACTTTTGTTATTGAGTCCGCTACTACACGCTCAGCTCAATACATTCGGAATGTCTGTTAAAAAAAGCGGTTCCGGCGAACAAGCTATTTTATTGATACCTGGCTTGGGGTGTTCGGGTGACGTCTGGAGCAGCACGAAACAAAAACTAAAAAATGAATACACCTGTTATGTTATTACAATGCCGGGATTTGCCAAAGTAAAGCCTCAATCAAATCCTTCTTTTACGAACTACGTTGAACTACTTGCAAAGTTTATCCAGGAAAATCACATTCAAAAGCCGGTGGTGATTGGACATAGCCTGGGTGCCAGTTTAACGTTAGCATTAGCAAGTGAGCATCCCGATTTGGTTTCTAAAATTGTTGTTGTGGATGCCCTCCCCTTCTTACTGGCTTTACATGATTCAACTGCGCAGCCCAATCCATCCGAATGTGAACAGGATGTAAAAGAAACAATGAGCCTGAACAAGGATGAATTTCATAAAATGATGAAAAAAAATGTTTGGAGATTAGCCGCCGATACCTCCGCACAAAAAGATGTGGTGGCCTGGGCAGTTGATTCCGATCGTAGCACATTTGCACACTTGCATTGTGATTTGACAAATACCGACCTACGCGGTGGATTAAGCGCAATTAC
>DASRRA010000085.1:0-2749 GCA_035696085.1 Bacteroidia bacterium
AAGAGGATAAAAAATCCTCAAAATAATTTTTCAAAAATGAAAAAGAGCGTAACCCATGGTTGCGCTCTTTTTATTTTACGTATGCACGTTCCATAATTTCTACAACTATCGGTATATGCCTCAGTATTGACCTTTTTATTGCACTAAAGAGGTAATCTGCATTTTCCAATCTATAAAAACATTTTTTTGTTTCCCTCTGCAATCAGCGATAAATAAAGCCACAAAACACATTAATTTTAAACAATAACTATTTTTTTACTCCTGGCATTTTTTTTTGTGTTATACCCAGTCGCTGATTTTGTATTTGAAAATAATCGAAGTTGTGTTGATAACTCGTCAGTACGAAATAAGTCACAAATCAGCTAATCATTATTAACTTAAATCTTAACCACATGAAAAATCTTTTTACTTCACTCTGTCTTATTACGTCCGGAATCGCCTTTGCGCAGTCGGCACAGCTTACACCGGTTGTTGATATCGGTACTCAAACAGTTGCAGTGAATGTTCCTGCAAAATTTGAAAATGATTTTCCCGCCGGAAAAACATTAACAATACCAACTAAATATAAAGTTTCGGTTTTTTATGCAGGAAGTTTAAAAAAACCAAGATTCATGACATTTAGTCCAACAGGTGTATTGCATGTTTCTGATGCTGTTGCCGGAAAAGTATATGCATTGCCTGATAAAAATAATGATGGAATTGCAGACACGATTTTAGAAGCTGCGACCGGATTTAAAGGAAATCATGATGCAAAATTTTACAAAGGTTCTTTGTATGTAACAGAAGCTACAAAAATCTGGAAATGCACCGATGCCGACGGGGATGGTGTTTATGAAACGAAATCCATTTTTATTAACAACCTTGGCAATAACGACACAACAGGTCACGTAACACGAACTATTGTTTTTGATTCCATCAATAAAAAAGTATATGTATCTGTAGGATCTTCCTGCAATGTTTGTCGGGAAGATAATCGCGCTATTATTGAACAATACAATGATGATGGTTCGGATCGAAAAGTATTTGCCACTGGCATTCGCAATGCAGTTGGTATGACGCTCCACCCTGTAACCAACCGACTTTGGGCTAACAATAACGGAAGTGACCAACAAGGCAATGAAACACCGCCGGAATGGATAGATGTAGTGAGAGATGGTGGTTTTTACGGACATCCTTTCGCATATGGTGATGGTGTATGGTTTAATTTCAACGCTCATCCTGACTACCAAGCTTTGTTACCAATAACTGCGGTTGATTCACAAAAAGTTCAACGCATGTTACCACCTGCAGCTTTAATTCGTGCACATTCCGCTCCTATGGCTATTGAATTTTTACCATCAATTGCTATTGCAAAAAACACAGCACTTCAGGATGGATTCTTAACTGCTTTGAGAGGTTCATGGAATACTACAGCTCCCAATAATTTCAGAGGATTTAAAGTCATCTACGGACACGTAGCAAATGCAATGGATACAACAGTAGATTATGTGGGGGACTTTTGCACAGGATTCCTTACAGATACCGTTAAACGTGTTTTTTGGGGCAGGCCAGTAGGGATTGCCTTCGATAAACTTGGTAAAGTGTACATCAGCTCCGATGAAGGAAATTCATTTGTGCTAATACTTACGCCAGATGAAGTAACAAGTATTGATAGACAAAACGAAGTTGTTTCATCCAGTGTCATTTATCCAAATCCTGCAAAAGATCAATTCAACTTATCATTGACGATGACACAATCAGCAAAAGTAACAGCTACGCTTTATGATATTGCCGGAAAAGCTGTGCTATCTTTAATGGATCAAACACTTGCAAGTGGAAGTCATACCCAGCAATTGGGTGTAACAGGATTAGCTCCTGGTTACTACCTGTTGAAAATAACTGCTGGTAACAATACCTATAATCACAAATTAATTTTGAAAGACTAGTTTGGTGTAATTAAAGGTTATAGTCCCGGTTTGGTAAAGCAGACCGGGACTATTTATGTATGTTAAATTATAAAAACTTTATTTCAAACTCTTTTCAATTAAACGTACAGAACAAACAGTACACGTAGAGCAGGCAATTTTACGGTTGGTATTTTATGTTATCAGAGTGGCTGCTGCAAAGGATGCTGCAAAAAAATTTAGAAGTTAACTAGTGATATAGTGATAAATTTTGATCCGAATTGACAACAATAAAAAAGCAGGTTGCTCCAATTAGAAACAACCTGCTTTATCTATCATCATTAATACCTATTGAAGTTTAACAAGTTTAACTGTTTTCATTTCATTACCTGCATTCATTTTTACAAAATAAATACCCGCAGGAAAATTTTCACCCAATGTAATTTCTTCACCTACTGCATGGTTTTCATTTTTATAAACACGTGCACCGTTCACAGAAATAATTTCTACGCTTACTTTCTCTTGCTGTGAGCCTGTTATTTTAATAGTAGTTGATGTGCTGAATGGATTCGGGAATACCTGTAAATCAAGCTCACTTCCCGTATTTTCTTCAACACTCGTTGGACGGGCATAGCAAAAACCTATATTCACCCGAATAGTTCCGGTTGCTGTTCCCGCTCCTTCCGTAACAAGATAATAAGTACCTGCGGGAAGCGAAATATTTTCAACCATTCCATTCATATTGGTGCATGAAGCGCCATCTACTGAAACATGACTCGATTTGAAATGCGTCTTATCTGCTTTTAATAAATGGATGTATGGATAAGCAAGCGTTGATCCGCAGGTGTTTATAGTCCAACCATTAC
>DASRRA010000086.1:0-3568 GCA_035696085.1 Bacteroidia bacterium
AATTTAAAATTTCCGGTATGTATCGTATGTAATTTCATTAATGTGCTTTTTCTGTAAATTTTTTAAAATTGGCTTTTGCTTTTTCAGATACTTCAGCAGCGGGCCCCAGGTAATCCGTTAATGTTTGCGTTGCCGGCTCAGGCTTCGCAATAAAGTTCATTTTTTTTCCATCACGCATAATGGTAATGGATACCCTATCGGTGGATAGATTATCTCTAAATGTCTTAACAAATAAATCCGACACCGTTTCCATGTTTACCTCTTTATCATTCACCGACACCCATATATCGTGATTTTGTATCCCAAATAAATTATCTTCTACACCGGTAAATTCAAATTGTTTTGTTTTTTCGATGTACTTCAAACCAACTCTTCCAAAATAGTAGACCGTTCTTTTAAAGGTAGGTGAAAATTCATATCCGATCTTATTGAAATAGGTATTGTAATCAGGTGTTTCACTGCCTACGATGTACCTTTTGAAAAAATCTCCCACCTCCGGACTGGTCAGAGCAATAATCTCCGGGATCAAATCATCATCATTGAACGGTTTGGATTGACCATATTTTTTTGTCAGCTCCATCAATACTTGCCGCAGGGAATTTGTTCCATTGCTGTTGTCAATAATCAAGATATCGAGCAACATTCCTAACACAGCTCCTCTTGAATAAACGCTTAAATAACGCGCTTGATTTTCAGGAGTAATCACATCTTTGCTCATTTGCGTCATCGAAAAACTATCAAATTCTTTGGAAGAGTTGATTTTGGATTTCATCTCCTCTATAAATGCATCTTCGGTGATTAAGCTATCTTGTAACTGAATGATTTGCGAGAAGTATTCTGTTACACCTTCGTACATCCACAAATGCTTGGACATAACCGGTACTCTGAAATTGAAATCTTCAATTTCTTTGCTGTGCAAATTAAGCGGTGTAAAAATATGTAAGAATTCATGCGCACAAACCTGGGATAAATTTTCTTTCAATCCTTCATAGCCATAATTTTCCGGCATAAAATAAAAAGAACAATGGTTATGCTCCAGTGCGCCAAATCCGCTTCCAAGACCTTTGCCTTTGCGTTTTGGTATTTTGTTCGCATCGGCCAGGTAAAACATAAATACATAACGATCCACAGGTAGTGTTCCAAAGAAATGTTCCAGTGCTTTTGCAATCGGTTTTAATATTTCGGTTACCTGGGTAGCAGTTATTTTGTTATTTTCTGAAAAAACGCAGGCAGAAATTTCGGTGTTTCCAATTTTAAATGTTGCATCCTGTGGTGGGCAATACATAATGGGACTATCTGCCAATAAATCATAGGTGTTAACGGTAAGCTGGTCTGTAGTGTTGCTAGTGGTTGTAATAGGCAGATACGAATAGCCTTTTAGGTTAGCAGGTTTTTGTATGGTAATTTCATATGGAACATTTTTCATTCCTTCAACATATCCAAAAAAACCATAATTGTTGATGACGAAATTGCTTCCGGCTGAGATGTTGGTTCCGCCGGGTTGGAAAATAAAATGCTCTCCATCTTTTTCTTCCCAGCTATCATCTACACTGTATTCAATTTTTTTTAACCGCTTTGCATTCAGGATCGTGTAATTATAGCGATCTGCTTTTTTGAGTTTTAGTTTTTTCCCATTTTCATCATATGCTTTGAAATGTGTAATGTAGCGTCCATATTCTTTCAATGCGTAGCTGCCGGGAATAACATTGGGAAATATAAAATTAACCTCATCAATGTTTTGCTGAGGCACCATACAGGTTACTTTTACCCTGTCTTTTTTTACATTTACCAAGTCCAGTGTATATGTATATTTTTGGGCATAGCCTGTTTGCAGCGTAACAAAAACGAGTAGGAGTAATGTAAGCTTTTTAAAATTCATAAATAAGTTTTAATATTTTGTTTACTGTCTGTTATTCCACTAATAATAATTCAACACGTCTGTTTTTCTGACGACCTTCTTCTGTTGCATTATCGGCAATTGGTTTTTTCGATCCAAACCATTCTGCTTTAAACCGGCTGGCATCGATGCCTTTCGCTACCAAATATGCTTTTACCGCTTCCGCACGATTTTTAGATAACTTCAGGTTTGTAGCTGCCGGCCCTTTGTTATCCGTATGTCCTGAAATTTTTAATCTCCAGGCTGGCTTCTTTTGCATTAAACCGGCCAGTGCATCCAATGATTCATAAGAGCCAGGTGTAATGATGGCTTTTCCATTTTCAAACTCCAGGTTTTCAAATGCTTTTTTGATCAATGCTTTTTCCTGTTGATTTAAACGCACCGCTACATCAAATGCATCTTCCTGATCTAATTTGTTTTTATCAGTTGATAAAACAACGAATCGGAAATAACCATCTTCTGCATTCCGACGTGCTTTTCGAGGTACACCTCTGGAAATGATTTTTACTTCATTCAGTGTATCACTTCCTTCGCCTTCAATTTTGAATAAAGCAATTTCATCATCCGGAAGGTTATCGAAACTAAAGTTTCCAGTTTTATCCATGGCTACCGTTTGTAATTTCGTTCCTTGTTTGTCAACCAGGCTGAGTTTTGTTTCCGGACAGCCATCATTGCTTACAGGCCCTGCTTTATCCGGGCACTTATCATTTTTATCCGGGATGCTGTCATTATCCGCATCCGGGCATCCTTTGAATTGAGCCAATCCAGCCAGTTCAGGACATTCATCTTCTTTGTCAATAATCTTATCTCCATCTTTATCCGGGCAACCTTTGAATTCTACTAATCCTGCTTCATCCGGACAAGCATCATCTGTATCCTGTACATGATCTCCATCTTTATCCGGGCAACCTTTAAACTCTGCAATACCTGGTACTTCAGGGCATGCATCTTCTTTATCCTGAATGTGATCTCCGTCTTTGTCAGGGCAACCCATAAATTCCCAGGTTCCAGCCAAATCTTTACACTTGTCTTTTTTATCCGAAACTTTATCATGGTCTTTGTCTTTCGGACGTTTATACATAATCGGAATTTTTAGCATTACGTACACATCTGCTCCGTATAAATCCTTGCGTCCAATAAACGGAGCAAGATTATTTGTTCCAAGAATAATCGGGCCTAAGCGAAGCGCCAATCCTACTTTTGAGTTGCGCATGGCATCATAAGAAATTGGCACAAACACTCCAAACCACTTGTGATCCCAGCGCGGTGTCAGGCTAAAGGTGGTGATGTCATGTACACGTGTTGCTTTTTTTCGGAATTGAAACACATAATAAGGTGTAAAGTTTACATAGAAATCTTTGTAGATGTTGTAATCAATTTGTGCGCTTAAGGTCGTTGGTAAATTCATTTTGAACGTGGAAGGACTTGGTTGCTCCACAAATTTTTTGCGCAGTGTATCATCAAAACTTTCAATATTGGAAGGATCAACATTGCTAAGGTCCCATAAGCGAATGTTAGCCGTAAAATCCCCACTCTTTTCTCCTTTTTTAAATTTAACTCTTCCTATATCCAATAGTGAAAGCCCTACTTTCAGTTTATATTTGTTTTTATCTTTTCGGATAAGGTTTGTTTCTCCATCCATGTCGTACTTATAAGTTTCATAATCAGGGC
>DASRRA010000087.1:0-2582 GCA_035696085.1 Bacteroidia bacterium
AAACTTGGTCTTGATTAGTTACAAAGTCCAAATAATTTTGGATTGTGACTGTATGAGATTTGCCAGTATTGTCAAACCATTTTGCAAGCTCTATAGTTGTGTCTAACATTTTTGCCATCTTATTTCAATTGGTTGACGATAATCGATTTTTTGTTATGCATTTTTTGTACAACTGTTGGTTCACTACCATTAATTGAATCATTCTTAAACCTGAGCACCAAAAATGAAGTAAAAAAGTACTGACAATATGGCTGTCTGCCCGAGTTACGGCGTGCATTTGTTGCCTGTTGTTGTACTTATTTAGCTACCATAGTTTTTGGATCAATACTATCTAAATCTTTATATATAGCTTCATAAAATTTTTCTTTACCGCTTTCATTATAGTGCGCCAATTTAATTAAAACTGTTATTCTTGAAATAGTTATCTCTAGTTTTTCAAATGTCTGAATTAGGGATTTTAGTAATTTTGAATCAAAACTTTTAAAATTTAAGTCAAGCCCGTCAGCTTTAATCTTAGGATGTCTTATAACAAGCTTCCCTTTTTTTGTTTCTTGTATAAAATCATGTTCTCCAATAAAAGCTGTCCCGTGTGCAAATGAATTCCTTAAATCAATTAAGTTTAAAAATATTTTACTTGTACGATCAGCAACTTTATATATTTCAGAAGTTTTTGAAAATCGTTCAATAATTAAAGCAACAAATTTTTTTCTTAATGGGTCGGCTGTCAACCCTTCGGTCATAATTTCACAAATATTTTTTTCAGTGTTTGTATATTTTGGATAAAGCAAATTAAGTAAGCTAAACCGAAGCCTAGAACAAACTAGTTCAAACCTTACAAGGAACTCGCCATATAATCTTATTAATTCTTTGTCTTTATTTGTCATGGTGAAAAGTTTCTACAACAATTGCACTCAACGTTCAGCTGGTCAAACCTTATTCCTCATCTTGTAATATGATCTTCGATTTTGCCTTCAACTACTTTAACTTGAAATGGATCTTCAACTAATATCGTTTCATGTTCCTTAATAATTTCAGGTATAAAGTTCATTCTTAATTCTCCCTCTGTTTTGTAATCTTTTGATGTCAATCTCCACAAAATGTTTATTGAAGATGGTTGATGAATTGGCTTTATGCTTAAATCATTAAAGCCCATGGTGTCTTCACTAACAAGAATACTTTTTCTAGGATTAATCTTTCCACTTCTATTATCATCATCCAAATACGTGTCGTAGGGGATGGGATTAGAAGGGGGTACGATGCCTGACCAATTTCTTACTCTTACCAAATCTTGATATTCGCCTTCAAGTTTAAAAAATATTTTAAACTCCTCTATTGGGTCATTACCTATGTTATGAATTCTAAAGTAGAACTCGTAATAACTGTTGTTAACAGAATAGTCAAAGAACGGATTATATATGGGCTTTATGTTGTGGAAGGTCGGAAAAACGATTTGATTGTATAATGGATTAGCAAGTACAATTTTCTGTTTATAATCTGTAATCTTTTGACTAAACTTAACGGTAGCATTTATCTCTTGGCTATCATCTTGAAAGGTTAAAACAGCATTCTTATTAGTTTTGAAATTTTGACTTTTAATATACCAATCGTGTGTTTGGCGGTTTTCATCTATCAAATCAACAATGTCTTCCCATGAAAATATGTGAACCTCGAAGAGACCTACTTGTTTGTGCTCAATATTTTTCTGTCTGACAAACGCTTCAATTGTTACGTCCTTAACGGCAGTAGTCACCAAGTAAAACTTTTTCAGAGGTGGTCTAAACTTTTTTGCATTCTCAATTTCTTCGAGAATTTCTTCCTCACTAAACTGTTTGTCCGTGTATTCATCTTTGCCTTTACATTGTATACCATAGTAGTCCATTTCACCCTCAGGTAAACCATATACGTCTACTCCATTTTGGTTTTGTCCGGCACGTCCATTCTTTTTTATTTCTGGACAATTCCAAATTTCACCCCAAAGTTTTTTACAAAGAGTCTCGAAGTCCTGCCAATTGATAGGTCGTCTTAATGATTTAGATGCATTCATAAAGTTGCCGCCAACCCGTGTATTGTTGCAACTTAAAGCTACCTTATTGCTGCAATCCATCCAAATCAAGTAGATTGACGAAAAGTATAATGTTGAATAGCGAACAGAACCCTGACGAGTTCAACGCAAAGGACGATAAACAGGATTAATAATCTAAATAATGTTGAGAATCTGTGTTCACCCCAATGCGAAACGCTTTGTTGTGCGATTTTTTATAAACTAGTAATAAATTGTTGAGTTAATTTCAGACCATTCTATTTGTAAATTGATATTAAGTCTTTCAAAGAGAAGGTTAACAGTTTCAAAGTACCATTTACTTGCATACGGATTAATATAAATTTTCTCGATATTTTGAAGCAGTGATGTTTTTATTTTTATCCCTGGTTCTGGCATGGGCAAATTGTGATCATTCATGTATTGAATATTTCCTTTCACTATTCTAACTTCTTTTTCGTGTTCAAAAGCTATTCTTTTATGCATGACAGTATTGAAATGATTCCATGCATTAAAAGTATCAGTTTCATAATTTAGATAGGTT
>DASRRA010000088.1:0-21129 GCA_035696085.1 Bacteroidia bacterium
TTGTACTCTTGCTTGTTGAACCGTATTTTGAACATTTTCATTTGGTAAATTCGCTCTCAATAAAAAAGAAACCATTTCTTTATTCACTTCACTCACCATGCGTTTAAACAATTCAAACGATTCGAATTTGTAAACCAATAAAGGATCTTTTTGCTCATACACTGCATTTTGAACAGATGTTTTCAATTCATCCATTTCACGCAAATGTTCTTTCCAGGCATCGTCAATCATCGCCAGGGCCGTTCCTTTTTCAAGGCCCAACACAAGCTCATGCCCTTTTGTTTCAAAAGCACGTTTTAAATTGATAACAACATTCAATGTTTTGATACCATCTGATAAAGGTGTTTGAATAACTTCAAATTTTTGAGATTGATTTTCATACACCTCTTTCATTACAGGGAAGGCCTTTTCTGCAATACTATTATTTTTCGATGTATAACCTTCTTCCGCTTGTTTGTATAAACGCTCAGTAACTTGCTGCGCATTTAATTTACCGAATTCTTCTTCTGTAAAAGGCGGTTCCATGGCCAATACACGCAATACTTCAATATTGAAACCTTCAAAATCTTTTTCATTGTGATATTCGGTTACAATATTTTCACATGTATCGTAAATAGAGTTGGCTATATCCACCGCTAATCGTTCACCAAATAGTGCATGTTTTCTCTTTTTATAAATAACTTCACGTTGTGAGTTCATCACATCATCATACTCGATCAAACGTTTACGAATTCCAAAGTTATTTTCTTCTACTTTCTTTTGTGCACGCTCGATGGATTTGGTGATCATTCCGTGCTGAATAACTTCACCTTCCTGTATACCCATTCTATCCATTAGTTTGGCAATACGTTCTGATCCAAACAGGCGCATTAAATCATCTTCTAAGGATGCAAAAAATTGAGAAGAACCTTTGTCACCCTGACGACCGGCACGACCGCGTAACTGACGATCCACGCGTCTGCTTTCATGTCGCTCGGTACCAATAATAGCTAAACCACCTGCATCTTTTACTCCAGGTCCAAGTTTAATATCCGTACCACGACCGGCCATGTTGGTGGCAATGGTAACCGTACCAGCTTGTCCGGCTTCCGCCACAATTTCCGCTTCGCGTTGGTGTAATTTTGCATTCAATACGTTGTGTTTGATTCCGCGAAGTTTAAGCATACGGCTTAATAACTCAGAAATCTCAACCGATGTAGTACCAACCAACACAGGTCTTCCGGCTCCCACACATTTTACAACCTCTTCAATAACGGCATTGTATTTTTCGCGTTTCGTTTTGTAAACCAAATCTTCTGAATCGATACGTGCAATTGGTCTGTTGGTAGGAATAACCACCACATCCAATTTATAGATGTCCCAAAACTCACCTGCCTCCGTTTCTGCAGTACCCGTCATACCAGCCAGTTTGCTGTACATACGGAAATAATTTTGAAGCGTAATGGTTGCATACGTTTGTGTAGCGGCTTCTACTTTTACATTTTCTTTTGCTTCAATGGCCTGATGTAATCCATCTGAGTAACGGCGGCCTTCCATGATACGGCCTGTTTGCTCATCTACAATTTTAATTTTGCCATCCATAATCACATATTCCACATCTTTTTCAAAAAGAGTATATGCTTTTAGCAATTGATTGATAGTGTGAACACGTTCTGATTTAATGGAATAATCACGAATCAACTCATCTTTCTTTTTCGCTTTTTCATCCAATGGAAGTGTTGATTTTTCCAATTCAGCAATCTCCGCACCTACATCCGGTAGTACAAAGAATTTAGTATCTTCAGAAGAGGTTGAAATTAATTCAAGACCTTTTTCCGTTAATTCAATGGAGTTGTGTTTTTCATCGATCACGAAAAAAAGCTCTGCATCTACTTTATGCATTTCACGTGATTGATCCTGCATGTAATGATTTTCTGTTTTTTGTAAAATCGCTCGTACACCCGGTTCACTCAAAAATTTAATAAGCGCCTTGTTTTTTGGTAACCCTCTGAATGCACGTAGTAGCGCCATTCCGCCTTCGCCTTCTTTCTCTCCGGTTTTACCTTCTCCGATCAAACGTTTCGCATCTGTTAATGCAGTATTGACAAATGCTTTTTGTGCATTTACGATGCGTTCAATTCTTGGTTTTAGTGGAGCAAACTCCTGGTTATCTCCTTTTGGAGTTGGACCGGAAATAATTAATGGAGTACGTGCATCATCAATTAAAACGCTGTCGACCTCATCCACAATTGCATAATTGTGTTTGCGTTGCACCAGGTCTTCCGGGCTACGTGCCATATTATCGCGCAGGTAATCAAAACCAAATTCGTTATTGGTACCAAATGTAATATCAGCGGCATATGCTTTTCTGCGTTCTTCAGAGTTGGGCTCATGTTTGTCGATGCAATCAACAGATAAACCATGGAACTCGAATAAAGGACCATTCCATTCCGAGTCACGTTTTGCCAGGTAGTTGTTGACCGTAACTACGTGAACACCACGGCCTGAAAGTGCATTCAAATAAACAGGAAGTGTACCCACAAGGGTCTTCCCTTCACCAGTTCCCATCTCCGAAATTTTCCCTTGATGCAATACGATACCACCAATCAGCTGTACATTGTAATGTACCATGTCCCACTTAACCGTATTTCCTGCTGCTTCCCAGCTGTTTTGCCAGTAGGCTTTATCACCTTTTATTTCAATAGATTTACGTTTAGCTGCCAGGTCGCGGTCCATTTGCGTGGCTGTTACTTCCAGTACAGGTGATTCAGAGAATCGACGGGCTGTTTCTTTTACAACTGCAAATGCCTCCGGAAGTATTTCGCTTAGTATAGTTTCATTTTTCTTGATGATGGTTTGTTCCAATTCATCAATGTGTTCGTACAGTTTTTCTTTTTCTTCGATATCGATGGAAGTATTCTCATCAATTTTTTTGCGGATGGACTCAATTTCTTCGCGTTCCACCGAAACATTATCAGCAATACGCTTTTTGAATTCAAGGGTCTTTGCCCGAAGTTCATCATTGCTTAAACTGCTGAGTTTAGGATAAACGGCAAGTATTTTATCAAGGATAGGCTGTATCTCTTTTAAATCTCTTTCGGATTTTGTTCCAAACAATTTGGAAACGCTTTTGGTTATAAAATCTAACATTTTTACTTCTTTTAGAATATGCGTTTAAAGGATTGCAAAAATAGCCATTTTTTGGCTAGGTTTTACGATTTTTATTACCTAACCAAAAGCCTTGTAAATAAAGAAGTACAAGATACTTTGAGGGTTGCAAAATCGTCCAACTTCGCTTCGCATCAGCCTATGTTTTAACAGCGGCTGAAAAGCTCCGGTGGATAAAAGGCGGGGTAGTCAACTATTATTCCCTTTGAGGAGCGCCTGACAAATTGGCGATAGGCCTTCGCTAAAGCTATGGCCTACGAAGAAAAAAGCGCCACAATTTGTGACGCTTTCCTTATTAATATTCATCTTCATTGAAGAAGAAATCTTCTTTTGTAGGATAATCCGGCCATATCTCCTCAATCGATTCATAAATTTCACCTTCATCTTCAATCTCCTGAAGGTTTTCAATTACTTCCATTGGAGCGCCGGAGCGTATTGCAAAGTCTATTAATTCGTCTTTTGATGCCGGCCATGGAGCATCTTCCAGGTTTTTTGCTAATTCAAGTGTCCAGTACATAATTCAATATTTATTTTAAGCCGGAACGCAAATCTCGAAACAAAATTTTCGTTTCCTAGTTCATTTTTGTGCAAAAGTAAAAATTTATTCCACTTATCAAACAGGTAAATCCTGTTTTTTAGTTTTCGGTCCTTAATTTTTGCAAAACCTCAGTAAAATCAACCTTTTTATTGTTAAAAAATTAAATTAGAACAAGCTTATATTCGTGGTTTCCAGGGAATTTCTGTCGCTTTTAAATCCATTGTTAATTTACGCGACAGTACAAATAGATAGTCACTCAAACGGTTCAAATATTTAATAACCAAAGGTGATACTTCTTCCGATTCGGATAAATGAATCACCAGGCGCTCTGCTCTTCGGCAAACACAACGTGCAATATGGCAATAGGAAACAGTGGTATGGCCGCCTGGAAGTACAAAGGATTTCATCTCCGGAAGTGTTTCATCCATTTGATCCATCTCTTTTTCAAGTAAGGTAATATCCTCTTCTTTCAGATCGGGGATTTTCATTTTGCTTTTTCCAGGATCAGAGGCCAGTGATGAGCCTATGGTAAATAGTCGATCCTGAATTTCAATTAACAATTCAATTGCATGTGCATCTATTTTCTGATCGCGGATCAGGCCGATGTGGGAATTAAGTTCATCCACGGTTCCATACGCTTCTATACGGATGTGATGTTTGGGAACTCTTGTTCCTCCAATGAGTGAGGTTTGTCCTTTGTCTCCAGTTTTGGTATATACTTTAAATGTCATGTCAATAAGAGACCTGATCCTTTCAGGATAATTTGTTAATATTAAACAACTCGGGAGTGCATGGTGATGATATGTTCATTTTGATAATCCCTTTCTACCAGTCCATCTTTGATTCGGACAATACGATGTGCATGCTGTGCAATATCCTCTTCGTGTGTTACCAAAATAATTGTATTTCCATTTTTGTGAATCTCTTCAAATAACCCCATGATCTCTATGGAGGTTTTGGAATCCAGGTTTCCGGTTGGCTCATCGGCTAAAATAATAGCTGGCTTATTTACCAGTGCTCGTGCGATGGCAACACGCTGGCGTTGTCCACCGGATAGTTCATTTGGTCTATGAGACATACGAGGACCAAGCCCTACTTGTTCCAATACTTCTTTTGCGCGTGCCAGCCGTTCGGTTTTTGTATAGCCCGCATAAATGAGTGGAAGCATCACATTTTCCAAAGCTGTGGAACGCGGTAATAAATTAAAGGATTGGAATACAAATCCGATCTCTTTGTTACGAACTTCAGCAAGTGAATTGTCTTCCATCTGCGCAACAGATGTTCCGTTTAAGATATAGGTTCCTGAACTCGGTGTGTCGAGGCAGCCTAAAACATTCATCAATGTTGATTTTCCGCTACCTGATGGTCCCATCAATGCCACATACTCATTTTTATAAATTTGCAAGGAGATCGAATTCAGTGCATGAATCACCTCTGTTCCGATCTTGTATTTTTTGGCAATATTGGAAAGTTCAATGATGGGTTTCATAGTGGTAACGAATGTACGAAAATTTTCCATGGATTTCATCCATGGAAAATTAAGATTTAAACGCTTTCAGGGTTGGGGATAAATAGTTGATATTAGTTGATATTGGCTTAAGAATATTAGCGAATCAATGATATGCAAAAAACCGTTTTTGTTTTTTCTGTTACTTTAAACCGCTCATCCAGGCGCAATCCTATTATCCAAACGATTTCATCGTCCGAACACAACAACCAGGTACTCTCTTTTTCAAGCAAGGATAATTTTTTATCAATAAAAAAATCGCTCAGTTTTTTTTTGCCCTTCATACCTAGAGGCTGAAAACGATCACCTGTTTGCCATTTGCGAATCGTCAATGGAAATTTCAATTTGTCCAGATCAATCATAACGATGTCTGCTGTTTTGGAAATGGTTTTTTCTGAAGAAAAATTTTCTGTACGAAACTCCAGGTTGAATACGGGTGTTTCCAAATCGAGTTGATCTTTTGAAATAAGATATACTTGAGGTATTTCAAGGGTTGATGGTAAAGGTTGTAGTAACAAAAAATCTCTGTCCTTCACCAGTCGATGCGTTGTTCCAAAAAATTCTTTACCGGATACTTCATTTAAAATAGAAAGTATATCATTTGTTACTGAGCCCTTAAAACCATAGGGTTTAAGCAATTCATATAAATACGCAGACACTGGATTTAGTTTTTTTAATTCCGAAATAGAAATGCGAATGGTATCTCGCTCCGCTTTACAAATTCGTGAACGGACTTCGTCAATCGTTTGTTTATAGACGATTTCGGCATCCCTTAGTTTTTCAATGGAATGCATAATGGAGGATTCAGCAACCGGACTAAATTCATTTAAAACGGGGAGGAGGTGATGACGAATTTTATTTCTTAGATAATTATCCGATGCATTGCTACTATCCTCACGGTAAGTAATTTTATTTTTTTCGGCGTATGCCTGAATAGCCTTTCGGGTAGTGAACAACAACGGACGAATAATTTTTCCTTGCTTGGGGACGATGCTTCTAAGGCCTGAAATACCGGTACCCCGAATCAAATTGATGAAGAATGTTTCGATGACATCCCCTTGATGATGGGCCGTTGCAATGTAGTGGTAATTGTTTTCTTTTCTGATTTTTTCAAACCAATCGTACCGCAGCTCACGTGCAGCAGCTTGGGTGGATAGTTTGTGTTGCTTTACATACGTTTTCGTATCAAAACGTGTATGATGAAAAGCAACCTTGTATGTTGCTGCCAGCTTTTTTACAAATTGTTCATCCCCTTCACTTTCGTCTGCTCGTAGTTGAAAATTACAATGTGCAATGGCAAATTGTAAACCGGCTTTGTGAAACAGCTCGCACATCACAACAGAATCAATTCCTCCGCTTACGGTAAGAAGAATCTTATCTTTTGAATTAAAAAGATGTTCTTGTTGAATGTAGGAGAGTAATTCCTGTTGCATAACACAAAGATAGAATAAACGTTAGTACAACGCTATCTTTGCAAAATATATAGCTGTACTTTTACCTTCTGTTATAGCTTTGTAAAAAAAACAAATTTGTCCAAACAAAAAACCATTACATATGAAAAATTTTGAAAAGGTTATCGAAAGCAAAACCAAAATAAGATTTTCGGATTGTGATCCTTTTAACCATTTGAACAATTCGAAGTACATCGATTACTTTATGAATGCACGGGAAGATCAGTTATTCTCCTATTATGATTTTGATTTGTATAAACTGGCCGCTGAGAAAGATATTAGCTGGGTTGTCGTACAAAATCAAATAGCTTATTTGCAGCCAGCACTTTTAATGGAAACAGTAGTAATCCAAACGCAGCTATTGTCGTATGGAAATAAAAATATTTCTTTTGAAGCCGTGATGTGGAATCAAGATAAGACGATTATAAAATCGATATTATGGTCAGGTCTAATTCATTATAACCTTAAAACACAGCGTAGCGAAATCCACACGGAAGAGTTGATGGATTTGTTTAAGAAGATTGAAAACCCTTTGGAACAAGTAACAACGTTTGAAGCCCGAGTTATCTCACTAAAGGAAAATAATAAACGATGATCACCATATTCGCCACAACTAATAAGTAGCGCTATTTTAAGTTTCCAGCACTTCAAATAATGCTTTTGCTTTCAGCAAACATTCTTCGTATTCCTCTTCCGCGTTTGCTTTATCGGTAATGGCGCTTCCCACCATAAACGAAATATATTGATTTTTCTGATTGTATAAAATACTTCTGATGACCACATTGAAATCAAAATCACCTTGAGGATTGATGTACCCGATAGCACCAGAGTACAAACCTCGTTTTGTCTTTTCGTATTGTTCAATCAACTGCATGGCACGCACTTTTGGAGCACCTGTCATAGAGCCCATAGGGAAGGTGTTCCGGATGATGTCGGTGAATGTAACTTCCTTTTTTACATCGCAACTGATGGTAGATATAAGTTGATGCACTTGTTTGAATGTATACGCTCCAAACAGCTCATCTGCTTTTACAGTGCCACGTTCGGCAATACGTGATAAGTCATTGCGAACTAAATCCACGATCATTACATTTTCGCTTCTTTCTTTTTCGCTGTGTTGTAACGCGTACTTCAACTGATCATCTTCTTTCGGATCTTTGGATCGGCGAATGGTTCCTTTGATGGGTTGTGAAATAAGATGTTTGTTGTGTTTTTGTAAGAAACGTTCAGGGCTTGAGCAAATCAGCTGATGATCCCCAAAATTACAGTAGGCAGCAAAAGGTGCCTCAGAAATACGATTCAACTTTTGGTAGATAGCCAGGGGTTGAATCGCCGCATGCGTTGCATAAAACTCCTGGCAAAAATTAACTTCATATATATCGCCTTTACGAATGTGTTGCTGTAAGCTATTTACAGCGCTTAGGTATTCCCGCTTGCTTATTTTTGATTGAATGGAAACAGGAGAAGTTGCTACTGGAATGGAAGTGCCCGATTTAGTAATTGCCTCAAGAATGCTTTCCACCTTGGATTTGGAGATATATGAATCATCAAAATGAACCCAGCTCTTTTCTTGGTTCACTTCAAGCACCAGCAAAGGCGAAAAGAAATGAAGTAATGGAAATTGAACTCCATCTTCATTTTGTGAATGTAAATTTTCAATTTCATTTTTAAGATCATAGCTGAGATAGCCGAATAGCCAGCCTTTGCAGGCATCTATAAATTGCTGAAGGTGATTCAATGCATTGCCTTGGTTTTTTACAATCAACTCCTGAACACAGCCAATAGCAATAAGTTGAGGACAATTAATAAATGTTTTATCATTTGATTGCACATTGGAATCAAACACGCATACACGATCAAATTTTGTGTTTAATGCTTCCAGATCCAGTGAAGACGAAGAAATGGGAAAGGGGTATGTGATCTTTTGAAGCATGTACAAAGATAGGTGTTTCGAATTGCTAAAGAAAGTATTCTTAAACCCTTTCGTAATGCGGGTTTTAAATGGTTGGAATGAATAACAAATCAGGGCAAAGTCGTAAGTTCTCCCGGTAAATCCCCGTATAGGTTGCTCCTTTCTGCGCTGGGGACTTTTTTGCCTCCGATTTACGAATCATCTTTTGTTAAAATCCATGTTTGGATTTTCTGTAAGGGCCTATTTCAGAGGCATAGGAAAGAAATCATTTTTATTGTTTTTGCTTTAAAAAAAATGTGAAACCGAAAAGTTTTCAACAAAGTGGTAAAAAGTGGTAGAAAGTGGGAAAAATGTTTTTATTTTTACGGAAATAAGGTAAAAGCTATGACAAGCCTATTTGGAGTTTATGAATGTAATGCTGATGCGAAAGGACGCGTAATGCTTCCTGTTGCTTTCAAGAAGCAGCTTACAAAAGAACTCAAAGGGGGATTTGTAATGAAGCGTAGCATTTTCAGCAAATCGCTGGAGCTTTACCCAATGGCTACATGGAATGAAATGGTGAAGGAAGTGAATAAACTGAACAAGTTTGTAAAGAAAAATGTAGAGTTCATTCGCATGTTTAATTATGGTGTTGTGTCTGTAGAGCTTGATTCTACAGGACGTTTACTAATTCCAAAAGATTTGATGACGTTTGCGGGAATCAGTAAAAATGTAACAATGGCTGCAGCAGGTGATCGTGTGGAGGTATGGGATACAGCAGCGTACGAGCAGTTTATTAATACCAGTAGTGCAGATTTTGAGAAGCTGGCTGAGGATGTAATGGGAGGTGTTACACCATCTGAACCAGAAAAATAATAGATGGAATATCATAACCCCGTTCTTTTAAAAGAGTGTATTGATGGTTTAAACATTAATCCCAAAGGAATTTATGTGGATGTAACATTTGGAGGTGGAGGTCATTCCCGTGAAATATTAAAACATCTTACTACCGGTAAGTTGTATGCATTTGATCAGGATGATGATGCGCTCAGGAATAAAATTAATGACGACCGCTTTGTGCTGATTAAACAAAATTTCAGGTTTCTGAAAAATTTTTTAAAGATGTACAACGCACTTCCAATTGATGGTTTGCTTGCCGACTTAGGTGTTTCATCACACCAGTTCGATGAAGCAAGCAGAGGATTTTCTACACGGTTTGAAGCAAAGCTGGATATGCGCATGGATCAAAATTCCAAGCAAACAGCGGCGGATGTGTTAAATAACTATTCAGAAGAAGAGTTGAAACGCATTTTCAAATTGTACGGGGAAATAGAGAATGCTGGCCGTTTAGCCTATACTATTTTTCATACACGAAAAGAAAATCCCATTCAAACAGTTACGGATTTAAAAGCAGCCATCGAGAAATGCTTGAAACGTGGGCGTGAGAATCAATACTTAGCACAAGTATTCCAGGCATTACGAATTGAAGTAAACAAAGAGTTGGACGTGTTGCAGGAATTGTTACTTCAAAGCATGGAGGTACTAAAACCCGGAGGGCGATTGGTAGTCATCTCTTATCATTCATTGGAAGATCGCTTAGTAAAGAATATGATGAGAAGTGGCAAGTTTGAAGGCGACGTGGAAAAGGATTTTTATGGAAATAAGCTAGCGCCTTTTGAATTGATTACGCGAAAGCCAATTGTTCCGACAGATGAAGAGAACGAGAAGAACAGCAGAGCAAGAAGTGCAAAATTAAGAATAGCCCAACTACGCTCTTAGTCAACTGAAGTTTTAACCTAGGTTGAAAAGTTACGTTGGACACAGCTCAAAAAATAAAATGGGTAAGCCAGTAAATAAATTAAAAGAACCAACTTCGGCGATTGAAGAGAAAGTTCAGGAAGTCCCGAAGAAGCCTGAGAAGAGCAATAAGATGATACGCTCAGTGGCAAGTGTGGTGAGTGGAAGTTTTTTATCTAAGGAAACAACAATAAAAAATTTACCATTTATATTTTTTCTTTCTTTTTTGGCCATCTGTTACATAGCAAATGGATATTACGCAGATGACCAGGTAAGAAAAGTAAATCGGTTGAATAATGAAATAAAAGAATTAAGAACACAATACATTGTTTCAAAGGATTCGCTGGTGATAAAAAGTAAACAAACAGAAATAGCAAAAGCTTTAGCAAAACAACAAACGGGAATAAAAGAATCAGTTGTACCGCCCAAAAAAATAGTTATTAAAGCAACAACAGACCTAAAAGAAAACTAGTACTTGGATAAAAAGAAAGACATACTTTGGCGTATATACCTTGTATATTTTTTAATATGCCTCTTCGGTGTCGCCATTATTTCCAGGGTAATCATTATTCAATTTGTGCAGGGTGATGAGTGGCGTGCAAAAGCAGAAAGCATGTCGACCCGCTTTTTTAATATTGAAGCCGTGCGTGGTAATATATACGATGCCAACGGAAGCATGTTAGCTACTTCTTTGCCATACTATGAAGTAGGAATGGATGTAAATACAGAGGCCATTACCAAAGAAATTTTTAATAATAATATTGATTCCCTTGCCTGGTGCCTTTCCAACCTGTTTAAAGATAAATCCAAGAATGAATATAAAGCCATGTTAAAGAAAGCCCGAAAGGAGCATGACCGATGGATAGTTCTTCAACGCGATGTGTCTTATACAGATCTTCAAAAAATGAAACGTTTCCCTATTTTACGCAAAGGTAAAAATCGAGGCGGCTTCGTTTACCTTCAAACCAATAAACGCGAGCGTCCTTTTCAATTCTTAGCAGCACGCACCATTGGAAAATTAAATGAAAATGGAACTGGCAAATCCTATGGCCTGGAATCAGCTTACAACAGCTATTTGGAAGGAAAGTATGGCCACCGCTTAATGCAAAAAATTGCAGGAAATGTTTGGCGCCCGATCAATGATGATAATGAGGTAGATCCGGAAGATGGAGTTGACATTGTCTCAACCATTGATATCAATGTACAAGACGTTGCGGAAAATTCATTGATGAATTGTTTGAAGAGTCATGGTGCTGACCATGGATGTTTGGTGTTAATGGAAATCAAAACAGGAGAAGTGAAAGCGATTGCGAATCTGAAACGAAGTGGTAGAGATTCAAGCTATGTGGAAAATTTGAATTACGCAGTAGCGGATGCAACTGTTCCGGGTTCTACATTTAAGTTACCATCGCTCGTTGCAGCAATGGAAGATTTTAATTTGAGCCTAAATGAGATGGTAGATGTTGGAAACGGAACTTGCTTTTATAGCAACATACCGGTACGTGATTCACATCACCCTAAAAAGGAAAAGCTAACGGTGCAGGAAGTATTTGAAGAATCTTCCAATGTAGGTGTAACAAAAATCATTACACGTTACTATTCAAAAGACCCTCAAAAATACATTGACAGGCTTTACAAAATGAATTTGAATTCACCATTGGAAATAAGCATCCCTGGTGAAGGAAAACCCTATATTAAAAATACAAAAGATAAGACCTGGTCAAAAATATCATTGCCATGGATTAGCTATGGTTATGAAACACGTATTACACCCTTACAGATCCTGAATTTTTATAGTGCGATTGCAAATGATGGGAAAATGATGCGCCCCATGTTTATTAAAGAAGTAAGGAAACGAGGCAAAACCACACAAACATTTAGCCCTGAAATTATCAATCCTTCTATTTGCTCACAAGCCACTGTAAAGAAGGCAAAAACAATGATGGAGGGAGTAGTATTGAATGGAACTGCAAAAAGTTTAAAAGCATCCGATTACCAGATTGCAGGAAAAACAGGTACAGCGCAAATGGGAATGGTGAATGGAAAAATGACCTATCAGGCTTCCTTTGTGGGATACTTTCCTGCAGATAATCCGAAATATTCGTGCATTGTGGTAATTAGCGCACCAAGCGGTGATGCTTATTATGGTGGTGCTGTAGCAGGACCTGTATTTAAAGATGTAGCTGATAAAGTATATTCAACCAGTTTGGAAATACACAAAGAAATCAATGCAGCGCAAAAACCTATTGCTTTTAAAGTTCCACAAATCAAACAGGGATCGCAGGAAGAATTAGAAACTGTTTTGACAACACTTAAAATTCCTGTGAAGGGAAGCGCAAAAGGGTCAGAATTGGTAACCGGTTCAGCAAGCGATTCATTAGCTATAAACCTGACAACAAGTTCTACAGAGACGACTTTGAGAAAGGGAATTGTCCCAAACTTAACAGGAATGTCGGCACGGGATGTTTTGTATTTATTAGAAAATAAAGGAATGCGTGTTAAACTAATTGGAAGTGGAGCGGTGAGCAAACAATCCATTCCGGCTGGAACACCATTTAACAGAGGTACAGAAATTATTTTGCAACTTATTTAATGAAACTATTAAAAGACATACTTTATAAAGCAGGAATTGTGGAGCTTATTGGTTCTTCCAATATAGCCATTATGTCCATCAGCTTTGACTCAAGAAAAATTGAGAAGGATTCTTTATTTGTTGCCATTAAAGGGACTCAGAGTGATGGACATCAATACATTGATCAAACAACTCAAAAAGGTGCTATTGCAATCCTGTGTGAAGAACTTCCGGGAAATTTAAATAAGGATGTTACCTATATAAAAGTAAAAGATACGTCAGTAGCCTTAGGAATTGTTGCAGGTAATTTTTACGACAATCCTTCTGAACGTATCAAGTTAGTTGGTGTTACCGGAACAAATGGAAAGACCACCACTGTAACCTTACTCTTTCATTTATTCAAAAAATTGGGATACAAAGTAGGTTTATTATCTACTGTAAAAAATCAAATCAACAACGATGTCATTTCTGCAACACATACTACACCGGATGCGATTCAATTGAATGCATTGCTTCGCCAAATGGTGGACAAAGGATGCACACATTGTTTTATGGAAGTGAGCTCACATGCGGTTGTTCAAAATCGTATCGCAGGAATCAACTTTACGGGGGCTGTGTTTACGAACATTACGCATGATCACTTAGATTATCACAAAACATTTGCTGAGTATATCAAAGCAAAGAAATTATTTTTTGACAGATTAAGCAGTAGTGCTTTTGCATTAACCAATAAAGATGATGCAAACGGTGATGTGATGTTACAAAATACGAAAGCGGTAAGAAAACGCTATGCTATTAAGTCCATGGCAGATTTCAAATGCAGAGTGGTGGAAAACCAATTCAGTGGTTTACTGTTGAATATGGATGGCAGCGAGGTATGGAGCAAATTGATTGGAAGTTTTAATGCATACAATTTATTAGCTGTGTATGCAACAGCAATTTTATTGAAAGAAGATAAAACAAATGTGTTAACAACACTAAGCTCTCTTGGTTCTGTAGAAGGACGTTTTCAGCACATCCGTACGGATGATGGTGTGATTGGTATTGTGGATTATGCGCACACACCGGATGCATTAGCCAACGTATTGAAAACGATTAACGATATCCGTACAGGAAATGAACAGGTGATAACAGTTGTTGGTTGTGGCGGCGATCGCGATGCGGCAAAGCGCCCCATCATGGCAAAAATTGCTTGTGATTTAAGTAACAAAGTGATTCTAACATCGGATAACCCAAGAAGCGAAAGTGCAGAAGAAATTATAAAGGAAATGCAAAAAGGAGTGGATGCAGTGAATTACAAAAAAACAATTGCCATAACGGATAGAAGTGAAGCAATTAAAACAGCATGCTCTTATGCCAAATCAGGAGATATTCTTTTGATTGCCGGCAAAGGACATGAAAAGTATCAGGAAATAAAAGGAGTAAAACACCCATTTGACGATATGCAGGTGTTACAGGAAAATTTAAAACTATTTGAAAAATAATGTTCTACTATTTATTTAATTTTTTAGACAAACGTTTTGATTTTCCGGGGGCAGGAGTGTTTCAATACATCTCCTTTCGTGCAGCGATGGCGCTAATTTTTTCATTATTGATTTCAATGGTGTTTGGAAAACGAATCATTAATTTATTACATCGCAAACAAGTGGGTGAAACCATCCGTGATTTGGGCTTACAAGGGCAGCTTCAAAAAAAAGGAACACCAACAATGGGAGGAGTAATCATCATTTCTGCGATTTTAGTTCCAACTATTTTATTTGCAAAACTTCACAATGTATATATCATTTTATTGCTACTGTCCACAATTTGGCTTGGAGCAATTGGTTTTATTGATGATTACATCAAAGTATTCAAAAAGAATAAAGAAGGGCTTGCTGGAAAATTTAAAATATTGGGTCAAATCGGTATCGGGTTGATTGTAGGGACTACCCTTTATTTCAATGATGATGTAGTGGTTCGTGAGAAGATCTTCACTGTCAAGAATACGGGAGAAAATGTGATGACTATGTCAGCACCAGGCACTACGTTAAAACAACCATCTTCTTCCTTTTCCAAACAGGAAACAAAATCTATGAAAACAACGATTCCGTTTGTAAAGAATAATGAGTTTGATTATTCTGTCTTACTTTCGTTTTTAGGTGATGGCTATAAAAAATGGGCTTGGCTGATTTTTATCCCCTTTGTTATTATCGTTATTACTGCCGTTTCCAATGGTGCCAATATTACGGATGGTATTGACGGGCTCGCCACCGGTACGTCCGCCATCATAGGTGTGGTACTGGCCATTCTAGCTTATGTGTCTGGTAACATGGTATTCGCAGATTACTTAAATATCATGTATATACCCAACACCGGTGAGCTGGTAATTTTTATTGCAGCTTTTGTTGGAGCTTGTGTTGGATTTTTGTGGTACAACTCTTATCCAGCTCAGGTATTTATGGGCGATACAGGAAGTCTGGCATTGGGTGGAATCATCGCTGTGTTTGCGATTGTGATTCGCAAAGAGTGGCTGATTCCAATTTTGTGTGGTGTATTTCTGATTGAAAATTTATCTGTTGTGTTGCAGGTTGCTTATTTCAAACGAATGAAAAAGAAATTTGGAATTGAGTATGCCCGCGAGCATCGCTTGTTCAAAATGGCGCCATTGCATCATCATTTTCAGAAAAAAGGAATACACGAAGCAAAAATTGTTTCCCGCTTTTGGATCATCGGAATTATGCTGGCAGTACTAACAATTGTAACATTAAAATTACGCTAGCATGAAACGCCTGGTAATATTAGGTGGTGGAGAGAGCGGAGCAGGTACAGCAATACTTGCAAAGAAGAAAGGGTTTGATGTTTTTCTTTCGGATAAGGGAAAATTAAAAGATAGTTACAAAGAAGTTCTTTCACAAAATGAAATTAAATGGGAGGAGGAGAAGCACACAGAAGAGTTGATATTAAATGCGGATGAGGTAGTGAAAAGCCCGGGTATACCTGAAAAAACGCCACTCATTCAAAAACTGATGGAGAAAAAAACTCCGGTGATTTCGGAGATAGAATTTGCAGGACGATATACAAATGCAAAAAAAATATGCATCACGGGAAGTAATGGTAAAACAACAACAACACTGCTTACTTACCATATATTAAAGAAAGCGGGATTAAATGTAGGGCTAGGAGGGAATGTAGGAAAAAGTTTTGCTATGCAAGTAGCAACACAAGAATTTGATTATTACGTGCTGGAGTTAAGTAGTTTTCAGTTGGATGGGATGTTTGAATTTAAAGCGGATATAGCCATACTGTTGAATATTACTCCTGATCATCTGGATAGATATGATTACAAATTTGAGAATTATGCGAATTCTAAATTTAGAATAATTCAAAATCAAACAGAAGAAGACGCATTTATTTATTGTATGGATGATAAAGAAATTGAAAAAGGAATAAAAGGAAGGAATATCAAAGCAAAACAATACCCTTTCTCAATTAAGCGAAAAGCAGAACCAGGAGCATATTTAAACGAAGAAAATCAAGTAGTAATAAACACAAATCATATAAACCCTTTATTTATGACGATACAAGAACTAGCACTACAGGGCAAACACAACATCTATAATTCTATGGCTGCGGGTGTCGCCGGTAAATTAGTAGAAATCAGAAAGGACACAATTCGTGAAAGCCTATCTGATTTTCATAATATTGATCATCGCCTGGAGGTGGTTGGTAATGTGCATGGCATAGAGTTTATAAATGATTCAAAGGCAACCAATGTGAATTCAACCTGGTATGCATTGGAAAGTATGAATAATCCTGTTATCCTCATCCTGGGGGGAATTGACAAAGGGAATGACTATTCCATGTTAAATGATTTGGTGAAAGAAAAAGTAAAGGCAATTATCTGTTTGGGTACAGACAACAAAAAAATTATTAAAGCATTCGGAAACATCGTTGAGACGATTACCGAGGCAAATTCGGCAAAAGAAGCGGTAGCTCAGGCCTACAAGCTTGGAAAAAAAGGCGATACGGTTTTATTGTCACCTGCCTGTGCAAGTTTTGATTTATTTGAGAATTATGAAGATCGTGGGGTGCAGTTTAAACAAGCTGTAAGAGCATTGTAAAATTTGATTGATTTTGAATTTGTTTTAAAAAAAAACGAATCTCTAACCCTCTAATATCTCAAAAGCGTATGGCGGAAAAACCACTATCGAATACAACGTCTTCACAAAAACTAGATTTGTTGAAGCAACGTGCACTGGTACAAACAGACGAACATGCACTTGAATTTGTAGCAAAGGTAAATGGAATAGGATACATCAACGACTCAAAATCCATCAGAATAACTGAAACAGTAGAGTCATTGGAAAGAATGGAAACCTCGGTTGTTTTAATTGTGGGAGGTGATGATGAGGCAACAGATTATAGTATGTTGTCAAAACAGGTTAAACAAAAAGTAAGTACACTTATTTATTTAGGGAAAAATAGTGATGTTGTTTTGAAACACTTTTCAACACATAATATGCTTTTTGCAAAGGCGTTTACGATTGAAGAATCCGTGCAGATGGCTCAACTTTTAGCGGGCTCAAAGGATATTGTATTGTTCTCTCCGGGTTGTGATCATTCACATGATTATAAAGTGAGAGGATATAAATTTAAAAAGGCGGTAAATAACTTACCTGGAAAAATAAAAAAATAGCGTTGTTGTAATTGTTGTAGCATAAAATTAAAGAATGAACGTACTTAGACATATCAAAGGTGATCGCGTGATCTGGGCAATTGTGTTGCTATTGTCCCTGGTATCCGTATTGGTGGTGTACAGTTCTGTCGTAACATTGGCATACCGTTATAAAGGAGGTGATACGGCTTCCTATTTAATCAAACATATATTTATTGTTGCATCGGGTATTTATTTAATGTACTTGATTCATAAAGTAAAATACTCTTATTTCTCCAGAATATCGCAGATTGCAATTTTTCTGGCAGCTCCACTATTGCTATACACGTTGATGAAAGGTGTTAGCGCCGGTGAAGCAAGCCGTTGGTTGAAAATACCAGGAACATCACTCACATTTCAAACATCCGATTTCGCAAAATTGGCCTTGATCATTTACGTGGCAAGAATGTTATCCATTAAACAAGATGTGATCAAGGATTTCAAACAAGCATTTTTACCAATTATTATTCCTGCAGGAATCATTTGCATGCTGATTTTACCTGCTAACTTCTCCACAGCAGCACTTTTATTTTTAACCTGCATGGTCTTGATGTTTATCGGGAGAATGAATACCAAACATTTATTATTACTGATTGGGTCGGGCATCGTGGCGGGCGCTTTGTTTATTTTGTTGATCTGGAATTATCCCACTATTGTTAAACGCGGTGAAACCTGGAAAGCACGTATTGAAAATTTTATTAGCGGAGACAGTGAAAGCAACTTTCAGGCAGAGCAAGCTAAAATTGCCATCGCAAAAGGAAGGGTGTTTGGTGAGGGGCCGGGACACAGCTTGCAACGTAATTTTTTACCACAAGCTGCAAGCGATTTTATATATGCCATCTTAGTGGAGGAGTGGGGGCTTATTTCAGCTGTCATCATGGTGTTTTTATATGTTGTATTGCTGTTTCGGGGAGTACGTATTGCAATTAAAACGGAGCGAACATTTGGAAGTTTGCTCGCTATAGGTTTATCTATTAGCCTGGTATTTCAGGCGATGATCAATATGGCGGTTGCTGTCAATTTATTTCCGGTTACAGGCCAACCTTTGCCATTAGTAAGTATGGGAGGTACATCTATTTGGTTTACGAGTATAGCCATTGGAATTATCTTAAGTGTAAGTCGAGAAACAGAATCAGAGCAAAAGGAAGGAGGGCAACTTGAAACCGCTTAGAATCATTGTAAGTGGTGGTGGAACCGGAGGGCATATATTTCCGGCAATAGCCATTGCAAATGCGATCAAGGCTTTGCGTTCGGATACGCAATTTTTGTTTGTAGGTGCAGAAGGAAAAATGGAAATGGAAAAAGTTCCGGCTGCTGGTTATGAAATTGAAGGGCTTTGGATCAGTGGTTTGCAAAGACGTTTAACACTGGCCAATTTATCTTTTCCGTTTAAAGTGATCAGCAGTTTGGTAAAAGCAAATAGCATTTTAAAAAAATTTAAACCTGATGCTGTTATTGGCACCGGTGGCTATGCAAGTGGACCCATGTTACGTGCGGCATCCAAAAAAGGAATTGTTACGTTAATTCAGGAACAAAACTCCTATCCAGGTATCACTAACAAGTTATTGGCAAAACGCGTGAATAAAATTTGTGTGGCATATGCAGGAATGGAAAAATTTTTCCCGAAAGAAAAGATTTTACTAACAGGTAATCCGGTTCGACAAGATCTGCAAAATGTAGATGGAAAAAAGGATCGGGCTTTAGAGCATTTTGGATTGAAACCCAATCAAAAGATAATATTGGTGATCGGCGGAAGTTTAGGTGCACGCACCATCAATGAAAGTATTATGAATTGTTTACCAGCATTTGAAAAAAATAACATTCAATTGATCTGGCAAACAGGAAAAGGATTTTACGAAACAGCCAAACAAAAAGTCGGCGCATCATCTGCCAAAGGAATAAAGGTATTTGACTTTATACAAAAAATGGATTTGGCATATGCTGCTGCTGATATTGTTGTTTCAAGAGCAGGTGCAAGTTCTGTATCCGAATTGAGTTTGGTAAAAAAACCAAGCATTTTGGTGCCTTCGCCAAATGTAGCAGAGGATCATCAAACAAAAAATGCAATGGCATTGGTAACATACCATGCAGCCATTTTAATTGCGGATAATGTGGCAAGAGAACAGCTGTGTTCAGCAGCATTGACATTGATCAATGATGTGGAACAATGTTTTAAATTGTCAGAAAATATTTCACAACTGGCATTTAAAGATTCAGCAAATGTAATTGCCAATGAAGTGATCAACTTAATTAATAAAAGCAAAAACTAAGGTTTTCTCAATATGTTAAATAGAATAAGTCATATCTATTTTTTAGGCATTGGTGGTATAGGGATGAGTGCCCTGGCCCGCTATTTCAATGCGATGGGAAAACAAGTGGCAGGATATGATAAGACATCAACACGCTTAACTTCTGAATTAATTGCAGAAGGAATTGCGATACATTTTGAAGATGATGTGACAAAAATTCCCGCCGAATTTAAAGATAGCAATAAAAAAGAATCAACATTAATTGTATACACCCCTGCTGTTCCAAAAGATCACAGCGAGTATGTATATTTTTTATCCAATGGTTTTTCCATTCAAAAACGTTCGGAGGTATTGGGGATTATTGCAGCAGCATCGTTTACGGTTGGTGTAGCAGGTACCCACGGCAAAACAACTACATCTTCGTTAACAGCGCACATACTAAAAATTGCACAATTGGATCCTTCTGCTTTTTTAGGAGGCATCACTCAAAACTACAATACAAATTTATTGTTGAGTGAAAAACTAAAACATCCTGCAGCAACTGATAAACCGCTGCTGGTTGTCGAAGCGGATGAATATGACCGCTCTTTTTTGACGTTGTTTCCGGAGATTGGCGTAATCACGTCTGTTGATGCGGATCACCTGGATATTTACGGAGATGAAAAACATGTATTGGCGTCTTATTCCTTGTATGCAAAACAAGTGAAGAACACGTTAATTGTAAAAAACACAATTGCCGCTAAAATCCATGTAGACATTAAAAAACTGACGTACTCCGTTATTGATGCATCGGCAAATTATTTTGCACAAAATGTACGTATTTCAAATGGAGCTTACCATTATGATATTGTCACACCACATGCTACTTTTTTAAATGTAACATTAGGGTTGCCAGGTTTGCATAATGTGGAAAATTCGATTGCCGCAGTGGCAGTTGCGGTGGAATTGGGAATAAACGAGGCATTTATTCGTGAAGCGTTGGCATCCTTCAAAGGTGTGCGTCGTCGGTTTGATTACCATATCAAAACAGATGGATTAGTATTTATTGATGATTATGCGCATCATCCGGCTGAATTAAAAGCAGCCATCAGTTCTGTAAAAGAATTGTACCCGCATAAAAAGATTACAGGTGTTTTTCAACCCCATTTGTATAGCAGAACACGTGATTTTGCAGATGATTTTGCAGAAAGCCTGGATCTATTGGATGAATGTATTTTATTGGATATTTACCCGGCAAGAGAATTACCAATTGTAGGAGTTGATTCAAATTTGCTGTTGGGTAAA
>DASRRA010000089.1:0-5039 GCA_035696085.1 Bacteroidia bacterium
AAAAAATTTCAAAGACAAAAAAAATCCGGATCTCTGGAAACGTTTCTTACGCATTTATCGCAAGCACCAGGTAAAATTTGTATGGGTAAAAGGCCATGCCACCAATAAAGAAAATAACCGCTGTGATGAATTGGCTGTAGAAGCCGCACTGGGAAGTCATTTGAAGATTGACAGCGGTTATGAGAATGCCATGGAGTAGCGCTGATCAAAAATGAAAAAAAGTAAAGCGCCACTCCCTTTCCCTCGCTTTGATTCCAAAAATTTTAAAGCTTTATGTGATGCACTTTGTAAAGAAGACAAAGCATTGCAATTCATTTTGGATACCTACGGTTATCCACCACTTTGGTCAAGACCGAACACGTTTGAATCCCTCCTACACATCATTCTGGAGCAACAGGTCTCATTAGCTTCCGCTCTATCTGCATTGAATAAATTAAAAGAAAAAATCAGGAAAATCACACCAGAAAATTTATTGAAACTAACCGATGCTGAATTAAAGGCCTGTTATTTTAGCCGGCAAAAAACCATTTATGCAAAGGAGTTGGCCACAGCTATTGTAAACGGTACGTTATCGCTGCGCAAGCTTGCATCTCTGAATGATACCATCATACGCGAACAACTAACAGCCATAAAAGGCATTGGCAACTGGACAGTTGACATTTATCTGATCTTTATTTTGCAACATGCCGATGTGTTTCCTTTCGGTGACTTAGCGGCGGTGAATGCATTAAAGGCTGTTAAAAAATTACCCGCACATACTACCAAAGAAGAACTAGCAATTATTGCAGAGAAATGGAAATCCAACAAAACGATTGCGGTGATGTTGCTGTGGCATTTTTATTTGGAGGAACGGAAGCCTGTTGAGAAAAGAAGTATTGGATTGAAAAAAAGTAAGCACGTTTAAAGTCTTCTCAATTTTCTAATTGAAGTAATAGATAAAAGCACAAACACTACACCTACTAACCAAAATTGCTTTATAACTTTAATACATTGTACTATTCTCTCTTTCCTTTCCCATTTGGCCATCTCTTTTGAATCGGTATACACTACACAGCATCTCATCTCGCTATTTCCGCAACGGCCATAAATCCTTTCAGGATCCTTTGTTTCATCTTTTGGATTTACCGCCTGTGGTACATAATGAAAAATCCATAGATCATTTTCATGGGGGAAAAAAATATTCGCCTTTTCAATCTTACAAATATCTAATGCTCGAATAAAAGATTTATATTTAGCATTATTTTCAAAATGAAAATGAACACCTACCGTAGTATCTCTAATTGCTACTAATTGTTTGATTTTGCGTTGCGCCAAATCGAATTTTGTAGCATTCTCCTCATCGTTATCGGTTATCAGAATCTCTGTAAATTTTCTCACGGGGTGGATTTTGAAGGGTAAGTCTGGTAAGGAGGGCGAAGGTTTTTTATCGTTCCACCAGCAAAGTTCGAGCACGTGAGGTCTATCAAACGCTGTGTGTCTGTTCAAATAACACATAAAAAAAATTGGTAAAAAAACCAAACTGATTAAGCCTGTTGGATAATACAATCTTCTTCCATATTTTCTAGGACGGTTCGCTAACATGTAAGGGTTGAATGTAAATTTTTACGCAAGTTCCAGCGTAACGTTTCGGGGACGATTTGGTTAAAACGCAGGTTTTTCGGTTAAATTATCCGGGAAATGTAAATCCAACAAACGATTGTTGCGATATTATTATAGCATTTCTATTTGGAATGGCGAAAGCCATTGAAAAAGAAAAGTAGCGGATTGAAAAAGAAAAAGTTTTTAACCAGGCGAGTACGCCCGGGGTACCTCGAAGTTGTTGCAACTAACAGAAAAAAAATTAAAATCATAAAAACTGTTTCATTAATCTTAGCGCTCTATTATCAGATTATATCTGGATAGTAATGTAAAATCGTGTCCTATCTTCACAGTCAAGGTGAAGATTTCTGTTATTCCTTTTTACACAATCCATAATTTTAAAAATTTCTTGTTCTGTCAGTTTATGTTTTGAATTAATCTGAAAGACTCTTAGCTCAGGCCCTAAACCAAGTTTTGCATCCAGGTTAAAAAACTCATGTTCTGAAAGATCAATTGTCAAGGAGAAATCGTCAAAATTCGCATAGAATATTTCTATTTTATACTTCCCTTGACCAAACTGAGATTGTACATTTCCATCAATGTTGGTACTCACATTTATTACAGAATCATTTTTCAAATTCGTAATTCGAACGGTAGCACCGGGAAGTGTATCACCAACATTGTCTTTTAAATGAATGATTGATTTTAAATTTCCCTTCTCTTTCGTAAGTATATACGTACAGCTATCATCCAAGTGTTCGAATTGATAGCAATATTCATATTTATAGGACGATTTTTTATTGATATTACACAATTGCCACTTTTGGGAGTAAGAGGCGCAAGTAAGTAATAAGAAGCAAATGATTAAGATTTGTTTCATTTTACGACAGCGCAATCTCCGTCGTATTTTTCACTTCACCCATCACAAACGAAGATTCTCTTCTTCCAATCGCATCCAATGCACCCAGCTTTGCACTTGTAAAATCATTGTATTCTTTCATATTCTTTACAATGACTTTTAATAAGTAATCCGTGCTTCCTGCAATTTTAAAGCATTCCACAATTTCAGGTAATTTACTTATTTCCGTTTCAAAACGTTTGAAGGCTTCTTTGGAGTGATCTTTCAGTACCACGCTGCAAAAAGCCATTAAGCCTTTATCTACTTTTTCACGATCTAAAATGGCCACATATTTTTTAATAAAGCCATTTTTTTCCAGGCGTTTAATACGCTCGAATACCGGGGTGGTAGATAGGCCGGTTTGAATAGAAATTTCTTTTACTGTTACTTGAGAGTTCTCTTGTAACAATTTTAGTATATATTTGTCTGTTTTATCGAGTACCATGTAGTTAAAAATGCTGATTTGAGGGTTAGTAATTAATTTAAATAGTTTTTAATTCTATTTAAACCCAAATGTAAAGAATAATTTTCTACAAAACAACATTTTTTCTAGATTTAATTTTTTTATTTCAGAACTTTGTCCCTGTTCTTATAATTAAAATTAACCAGAAAGATGACATTAGTAGTGAGTTCAAGCAAAGAGGCGGTACCGGTAATCGATAAACTATCAAAATACGAGGCTTCCATATTTGCAGAAATGGGTGCTTTATCAGCAAAACACCAGGCCGTAAACTTAGCACAAGGATTTCCGGATTATCAGTTAAACGATCAATTATTGATCGATGCCGCCCATTATACAAGAGAGGGTTATAATCAATACGCCCCAATGAGTGGTGCACCTGTTTTAAGACAAGCAATTTCCGATTATAAATTTGCCACCTGTGGTAAACGATATGATCCTGCTACAGAAATTGTAATTACAACAGGTGCACTGCAAGCATTGCACACAGCGCTTTCGTCCATCATTACAACAGGAGACGAAGTCATTATATTTGATCCTTCATTTGATTGCTATCGCCCCATTGTTGAATTAAACGGCGGTATACCTGTTACCATCACGCTGGAGGCACCCTCCTTTGAATTCAAATGGGAGGAGATTCGCAAACGCATTAACAGAAAAACAAAAGCCATCATCATCAATTCACCCAATAACCCTACAGGAAAAACCTTAACCTATGAGGATATTGCGGCGTTGGAAAAAATTACTGCCGACTCCGGCATATACATCATCAGTGATGAAGTATATGAACACGCCGTGTTTGATGGCAAAAAACATTTGAGCATTTCTCAATTTGAATCATTGGCCAACCGCAGTTTCGTGATCTCTTCTCTTGGAAAAATTTTTCACGTAACCGGCTGGAGAATGGGCTATTGCTTAGCACCGAAAAAGTTAATACAATCGTTTTTAAAAATACATCAGTTCACTGTTTTCTCTGGTACCAGTGCAGCCTTTCAAATGGCGGTTGCCAACCAACTAAACAATCAGGCTTATTACGATGAGATTCATACGCAGTATGAAGCACAGCGTCAATTATTTTTGGAACTGATTTCCAAAACAGCATTTAAACCATTATCAATTGATGGTGGATTCTTTTGCTTATTGGATTACTCCGCCCTTTCCAACAAAAAGGAAGTAGAAATGGCGCGCTCTTTAGCAATCGACTTTGGCGTTTCCACCATCCCACTATCCGCATTTTATGATGACAGACGTGAACAACATTTACTGAGGGCTTGTTTTGTGAAGAAAGAAGAAACACTGCGAAAGGCGATTCTTGGATTGGGAAGATATAGAGATTAATAACTCTTCATTTTTCGCTTTTTGTTTAAAAGAACGATGCATTTCCTCCTCTGCATCGTTTTTTTTTATATATTACGCCCGGCAAAGCTTAATTTCTTTCCGATATTCTAACATAATAAAAGAAAGATATTACCGTTAATTTGCTTCAGAAATTTCAGAAAAGATTTCTAAAACTATTTTTTTACTCTAACCACTGCTTTTGTATACCCCCAAAATTAAGTACAAACAAATACTTTTAAAAATTAAGTACTGTTTTTCCTACAGATAATTTTGTTGAGGGAAATCTTTTATTCAATCGGAATAATTGTTTTTCTCAACCCTAATTTTTAGAAAGTATTTTTATGAAAAAAAAAACAGTACCAACCTATCCTCAATCAAATATCCTCTTTTTAAATAAAGAATGTAAAGTTACCAAAGCTAATAAGCTTGTCGCATTTGTTACTTCAACAGAAAAAAAAGAAAAAGAACATACGTCTGCTGTAGAAAAAGAAAGGGTTCGTTTATGGTCAAAAGTGTATGACTCCAGTTATTCGAAGTCCGTGGAAAAAAAGGTAAATGCCGATTTCAATGCAGACATCTGGAAAAGTAACTACTCGGGTGAACCTATCCCGATCGAACAAATGAAAGAATGGGTATCCAGTACCGTTCAAAGAATTTTAGAAACACATAAAAATAGTTCACGGAAACCGAAAATATTGGAGATTGGCTGTGGCACCGGTTTACTTTTATACTCTTTGCTCCCGCACGTAGAGGCTTATGTTGGTA
>DASRRA010000090.1:0-10355 GCA_035696085.1 Bacteroidia bacterium
TTTTCAAAACTCAGATCAATAAAATCAATTTCACAACCAATGGCTTTGGGGGTTTCAATATTGGTTGCATAGTTGGGGCGAAGCACAATTAAGTGATCATTTTTATCGAGTAAGGCTGTTGCTACAATAAACAAAGCAGCAGCAGCACCGGCAGTAATCAGGATATCATCTGATTGAATGGTGTTGTAGGAGTGTGCCAAGAGCTCACGCAATTCAGGCTTGCCCAGGTGATGCCCATACGCCAGTACCAATTGATCTAAATTTAATTTTAAATCCTGGAAAACAGCATCGTGTACAGAGCTTTCAGCAAGGTTGCATTGAATGGTATCGTATCCCAGTTGCTCCGGAGATTCGATCTCTATGGGCATGCGTTGGTATTTCATAGCAGTGATTTTGTTGCTAAGATAGGAGAAATGGGGCAGGATGGATAAAGAAAAAATTTCCCTTCAAAATACTACACCAAAATTCAAAGGAATATGTTGTATTATTGTTCATGTATATATACAATTGTTCAATTTAAATTAATTTGATTTATGCAGAAAAATTGGTTTTATAGAAACTGGGCAATATTAACGGTTGTAATTTGCTGTATTCTTAGTGGGGTATCTATTTACCTTTATTGTAGTAAATTCAGAAAAGATGAACTTTCAGATAGCACTAGCGATTGGGGAACATTTGGGGATTATATAGGTGGTGTTTTGGGAACTATCCTGTCATTTTTTAGCGTTATTTTAATTTATGCTACTTATAAAAATCAAGTTGTATTCTCTTCTTTGCAGCAATTCGAAACAACATTTTTTAATCTACTCCAAAATCAACGTGAAATATTAAAATCATTAGGTGGACATGTTTACACTAATGATATTGAAAGATATTCAATGGAACTCGTTTCTAAAACTACCGCAGATGATTATATTTCCGCAGTTTCTGCTGAATTGAACAATAGATTTGATAATAATAAAAGTACATACATTGCCAATAGAAAAGAGGTGAAAAATATATCAGATGATAAAAACGAAAATCAATCTATCATTGACAATTTATACGGACAAGTTTATAAAGGAAAAGAGGGTGATTTAGGTCACTATTTTCGTCACTTATATCATATAGTCAAATACACGCATGAAAGTGAAAATATAGATAAAAAAAAATATATTGATATTATCCAGGCTCAAATGAGTGATGATGAGCTTTATTTAACCTTCTATAATGGAATATCGAAATATGGCAAAACAAAATTTCTTCCTTTATTAGAAGAATATCAATTTCTTGAAAATGTAAGAAAAAGAGGACCAATTTTCGAAATACACTGCTTGCAATTTTATCCTAAAACAAAATTTAAGTTTTTCAGCGATACAACCGTTTAAAATATAAACAATGGTAAATAAGTTAACAATTTTACTCTTTTGCTTCATCAATTGAATTCTGCAGAGCATTATTTGAATAATATCACATAAACTAACCCCTTGATAATTAACATTTAATTGCTTGGCAATAAATAAAATTATACCTTATTTTGTTCGTCTAACATTAATTTTAATCAGCAATAATCAATGAAAAAATTTTTACTATCCCTCACTACTGCGCTCTGTTTTTACGCTACGCAAATAAATGCGCAAGCAACTTATTCATTTAGTCAATCCACAGAAACCTACGCCAACCTGACTTCTGCAACGGTTATCAGTAACCAGTACTGGGATGATTTTTCTGTGTTTACACTTAAATTACCATTTGCATTCACCTATTTCGGAAAATCATTTGACACCGTTTATGCAATGGGTGGCTTTGAAGGATTTGATTACGATGGTGCCGGAACGTTTCTGAGTTATGAGTTATACACATTCGACAATGGGATGAAGGATGTGAGTGGAACAGCCACCATATCCTATGAAGTAAGTGGCTCAGCTCCGAACAGAATTTTAAAAATTCAAACGTTGAATGCAGGTTTTGAAAGCGATGATACCGATGCAGATTATGCCAATTTGCAACTGTGGTTGTATGAAACGACCAATGTTATCGAAATACATTACGGGCCATCCTCTATTGCCAATGCGAATACCTGGCCATTTTCCAGTTGTATGGGACCATCAGTCGGACTGGCAAAAGATCAATCAACGTATTATCTGTTATCCGGAGATGCTTCCAATCCAACAGCATCTTCTACTGTTCCATCCATTTGTGTAGCCGGTGCTCCACCGCAAGATAAAGTATATCGCTTTACGCCGGTATCATCTGGCGTTAACGAATTGAATAACACGATTCCGATTACGATCTATCCTAACCCAAGCAATGGAGCATTTACAATTCTATCGGAATCTGCAACGTATTCCAATTCACAAACTTATGTATCTGTGAAAAATGCATTGGGACAAGAAATGTATCGCGAACAAATTTCATTAGACGGAAGAGGACAAACTATTTATACGAATCTTCCTACAGGAATGTATTTTGTGCAAGTTGGAAATGAAAAAATATATACGGTTAAAAAAATAATTATTGAATAATTGTTTTAAAAAAATGTTCGGCTACCTTGCGGGGTAGCCTTTTTTTTGCAAAATGATTTATATTGCGACAGCAAAAGATCGAAGCGCTATGAAAGACTTTTATTTAAAACACAAAGCACTACTCCCAACAATTTTGCTGGCGCTGCTAAGCGCGAATGTGTTTTTGACCAACTGGATACAAACCCGTTCAACGGATTATACGCACTTGAGCAATAAACATTATTTTGCGTTGGTGTGTGCAATCCTTTGCTTTAGTATATATGTGCTGTACCGTTCCGTTTATAAGTATGTAATAGCTGTTACATTGTTATTAGGACTGTTTAATATAATCAGTTTTGATATACATGGGAGTGCCTGGTCGTTTCGGTTTGGCGTGTTAGAAACTCCTCACCTTGCGACGTATGTTATGTTGGTATTGCTCGTTACCTTTTTTATTAATTTGAAACATTTCAGAAAATGGGAAGCGGAACGGAAAGTTCAAACAAAAGAAGAAAGACAGGAACAGCAGACACAATTGGAAGAAGATAAACAAAAATTTATGGTAAAGTTTAATTCCAAAACGGAGGTGGAATTACATGCGATTCTAACAGATAACAGGTACACGGCTGCAGCAAAAGAAGCGGCAAGTTTTATTTTGCATGAACGAAATAAATAAGAATGGCGGACGCGCAGCCCACCTTCGCGAAACGCTACGGCGCACAAAGAAAAAAAACCGCCCTTGTGAGGCGGTTTTTTTAATTATTAATCAATCCTAAAATTATTATTTTACTTCGGATTTCATTACTTTATTTTGCTCTTGCATTTCTTGTTTGTTCCAAACTTTTCCTTCTGGACTAACATAATCACCTTCTTTTAAAGCAACTGTTTTTCCATCAGCAGTTTTAACTGTTCCGTTAGCCATTACAACAGTTCCGTTTTTTAACGTTACATCTTTTTCTACAAGCGTTTCTTTTCCTTCTACTCTTGAGTAAACTTTACCATCTTTCAAGTAAATCTCATTTTTGTTTTGCTCATGTTGCTCATGTGATTGAGCTGCATTTGTTTTTGCTGGTTTTGACTCTTGAGCGATTGCACTGAAAGAAAACGCTGTCACTGCCGCTACTGCTACTACAATTTTTTTCATAGTTTTTTGTGTTTTTTAATTAATTAAAAATTACTTAGATTTTGATTCAAATCCTTATTGATTATAATCAATAATGGGGATCGATAATTTTATAAGAAATTTGATGGGCGAAAAGTACATATATTTTTTATTTCATGCGTGAAAAAATCGTGTTAAAAAGTAAAGTTATTTGTTATAATTTTTGTTCGCATTTTAACCGGCGATGCACAATGGATGTAAATAGGGTTAAATAATGTTATTGTGCCCGCCTAGGGTTAATTTGTATGTGGAATTTTATACATAGCTGGTAATAAACTATATTTACCAAATTAGACTTCAACATGGGGCTTATTCTGTTTTTAGTAATTGCTGGATTATTAATTGTAATTAGATATGCGCGCAAAGATATTTGGGATCATTTACTTGAACAATTTGATGAGCCTAAGGCCAGAATAACCGAAAACGACCGCGTCCGACTCAGGAATTACCTTAACGATAATATATACTATACTGCGCTTTCTCCCAAAGCAAAAAATAAATTTATTGACCGTGTCTGGGGGTTTATGATGGATAAAGAATTTATTGGTCGTGGAATAGTCATAACAGAAGAAATGCGTGTACTGATTTCTTCCTCAGCCATTCAGCTCACCTTTGGACTTGTCTATTACAAACTCGAATATTTAAAACGCATTTTTGTACATCCCGATATATTCCAGTTAAGCGAAAGAAGCCCTGAGTATAAAGGAGCAACTACCGGTCATATGATGCATTTATCCTGGAAGGCTTTTCAAGAAGGGTACCGGATCTCTGATGATAATTTAAATTTGGGTTTACATGAAATGACACACGCATTAAAACTCGCCCTGCATTTAGGGAAACAGTTTGATGAAGTATTTGCCACACGTATGGAGCATTGGGAAGAACTGCTTCAGGAAAAATACAAATCCTTTATCATCAAACCGAATTTTTTAAGAAAGTATTCTAAAACCAATACGGAAGAATTTTTTGCAGTTTGTGTAGAAGCATTTTTTGAAAACCCAGAAAAGTTTAAAAGGGAATTGCCGGAAATATACCAATCACTGGTATTCCTGTTAAACCAGGATATGTTAAATAAAAGTAATGACTATATTGTTAGAGATGGCTATTTTACAGGGAATGCCTACAACATCCCTGAACCGGATGAAGTAAAGATTTCATATAAGTATAGCAGCACGCATTGGTCAGTTGGTGTGTTGATTTTTGGAACATTCGGTTTTACACCAACTGTGATCGTATGTTCCAATAATTTTATATTTTATGTTCCATATTATTTTTTAATGGCGGCATGTTTGGGTACTGTTGGATTGTTTCAAAAACGTTATTTTGAGGAACGCAACATTTTTTCAGGCATTCATTTTTATTTATATTCCTATTTTGGATTTGGAATGAGTCTGACAACAATATTATTATGGATGAATTTTTTTATCCCGGTATCAAAAACGTATGAAGGGAAATTTAGCGTAATGAATGATCACAATTACCATATTTTTACAGACCTATCGAATAAACGGGATTACGGAATGGAGCATCAGTTATTTGAAAATGATCATTTGTTTTTTGTGAAAAATTCACCTGGTGGCAAATTCCTCGTATTTAAATACCACTATGGTTTACTTGGGATAAAAAAAGTAGAGGATTATTATTTTACAAGTGAAATAAAGCGGGAAGCCAGGAAAGAATAAAATGGAATCATTTCCGTTGGAAAAATCAGTACATTTATTTCAAATTCAAGCACTATGAAACTAAAAATTTACCAGGTAGACGCCTTTACCGAAAATATATTCGGTGGTAACCCGGCCGCTATTTGTCCGCTTGACAATTGGTTGCCCGATGAAACACTTCAAAAAATTGCAATGGAAAATAACCTTGCAGAAACAGCCTATTACGTAAAGAAAAATAATGTGTATGAGATACGTTGGTTCACCCCAACTGTTGAAGTAGATTTATGCGGTCATGCAACATTAGCTTCTGCACATGTGTTGTATCAACATGAAAATTACACGGCTGATCAAATTGAGTTTTTTTCACCCAGAAGTGGTAAACTAACCGTAACAAAGAATATAGATTTACTTACGTTGAATTTTCCATCTGATAAGATGGAAAAAATAAACGTGCCGGAAGAATTAACCAAAGGATTTGATCAGCAACCGTCAGAAGTTTGGAAAGGCAAAACCGATTACCTGTTTGTATATAACAACGAAAAACAAATTCAAAACCTGAAACCGAATTTACCTGAGCTTGCCAAATGGAAGGTAAGAGGCGTGATTACAACTGCAAAAGGAGAGAAGAGTGACTTTGTTTCCCGTTTTTTTGCGCCTCAATCCGGAATTGATGAAGATCCAGTGACAGGCTCAGCTCATACTACTTTAACACCTTATTGGGCAGAACGATTAGGAAAGAAAGAATTAAGTGCGATTCAGCTCTCAGCGCGAAAGGGACATTTAACCTGCAAATTTTTAAATGATAGAGTAGAAATTAGCGGTAAAGCAAAGACGTATTTAATTGGGGAAATATTTTTGGACTAACCGTTTAATACATAGGACCCACCGTTAAATAAATAAGTAGAAAATAACTTTTTTCAAAAAACAAGGCAATTATTTTTGTGAGAAATAAAAATATAATCTCATGAAAAAAATTGCCTTCCTTTTATCCTTTCTTTGTTATTCATCCATTTATGCAACTCATAATAGGGCCGGTGAAATAACGTACAGGCATATTTCCGCGTATACCTATGAAATTAGCGTGATTACTTATACAAAAGAATCCAGCACATTAGCGGATAAATGTCAGCTTACCGTGAAATTTGGAGATGGAGACTCTGCTGTTTTTAACCGATTAAACGGTCCGCTTAGTGCCACTCTTTGCGGAGGCACGATTCCAATTGGTGAACAATTAGGAAATGATATAAAGAAAAATATTTACAGAGGGACGCATACTTTTCCCGGACCTGGATCCTATGTGATTCGAATGGAAGATCCGAACCGCAATTCGAAAATATGCAATTTCAGCGGCGCAGCTTCCGATCAGATTTCTTTCTTTTTGCGAACGGAGTTGCTCATCAATCCAACCTTACCACCAAATAATTCGCCTGTATTATTGAATGCTCCTATAGATAATGGTTGTGTTGGTGAATGTTTTGAGCATAATCCCGGCGCTTTTGATGCGGATGGCGATAGTTTGGCTTACAAACTTGTTCCTTGCTACGGAAATGGAGTTCCCATTCCTACCTTCCAATTTCCGGACGGATTAAATGAGCACAGCATTGATGCAAAAGGAGATATTAAATGGTGCAGTCCAACTCAGATTTGTCAATATAACATAGCCATTCTGATCGAAGAATGGTGCTTGTTTCAAGGGAAACGCTATAAAGTAGGATCGGTTTTAAGAGACATGCAAATTGATATCGGTTCTTGTCAAAATAATGCACCTACCATCAAAAATATACGTGATACCAGTGTAGTTGTAAATGAGCAATTGAATTTTGATGTTGTTGCTGAAGATGTGAATGCAAATAAATTATCGCTGACGGCTACAGGAGGTCCATTTCAACTGTTACCTAAATCTACTTTTACTTCTTCGGATTCCGTAAAAACAGTTAAGGGAACATTTACCTGGAAACCGGATTGTTCCGAGGTGCAATTATTACCTTATCAGGTATGCTTTAAGGTCAGCGACAATGCATCGTCTCAAGTATTGGCAGGTTATGAGACGATGACTATACGGGTTGTGGCGCCGGCACCTCAAGTTACGGTATCACCATTTTTGAATACGATGCGGGTAAATTGGCTCCCTACCATTTGCAATGATACGATAGGTAAAAACAGGTTGGAGGCATATGAAATTTACCGTGCTGATTCTTGTAACAGTTGGAAACATTTACAGGGTGAAACTGGTGTTCCTGTATCATCCGGTTATCATTATATTGCTTCAGTACCTTTTTCAAAAGTGTCGTATACGGATGTTGGGCTAACTATTGGAAAATACTACAGTTATGTGGTGGTAGCACGATATATCAACGGAGCACGTAGCCTTGCATCCGATGGTGTTTGTTCACTAATTACAGGATTGAAAGAAATCAAAGAACAGCTGAACATAACACTTTCACCCAACCCTAATAAAGGAACCTTTTTATTAAAGTCCGATGCGTATTCCAACTCCAATATAGATGTTACAGTAGGTAACCAGTGGGGACAACTCTTGTATACAGAACACCTATTCTTGCCAGGTAATGGAAAGGAGTTCTTTTTGAATCTTCCCGCAGGTACTTATACGCTGCGTGTTACCAATGAAAAGGGATATTCTGTACTGAAATTCATTGTGCAATAAGTATAATCTTATATTCTACTGGGTTAAAACCTGGTTAAATGCCCGAAAACTATCGGGCATTTTTTTTATAAAACATATTAATCATTTGATTAAAACATTTGTTTAATTAAGAAAAATTACTTTATCTTTGTATTGTCAATTAGAGCGGAAGCATGAAAGCTAAAAAAATAAAACAGGAAGTAGATCCCTCTACGGAGGAAAAAATAAAGAATGCCGCCCGCATTATGTTTCATAAAAAAGGTTTTGCTGCCACCAGAACACGGGATATTGCGGAGGAGGCGGGAATTAATTTGGCTTTGTTAAATTATTATTTCAGAAGTAAAGAAAAATTATTTGACATCATTATGCTGGAAAGTATGCAAAGCTTTTTGCAATCAGTGGCGATGTTGTTGAATAATCAAGATAGCACCTGGGACGAGAAGATTGAGTTGTTTGTCAGTAATTACATTGATTTTTTAATGAAGGAGCCTGATCTCCCTCTTTTTGTGCTGAGTGAGCTTCGATCCAATCCTTCGTCATTGATTTCAAAAATGAATATGAAACAATTGCTGATGAAATCAAATTTCATCAAACAATTTAAGGAAGAAATAAAAAAAGGTAAAATGGCTCCGGTTCACCCTTTGCATTTTTTAATGAATACCGTGGCCATGATTATCTTCCCGTTTATTGGTCGTCCCATCGTTAGTAATATCGGCGATTTAAAGGATCATGAATTTATCGAGTTGATGCAGCAACGAAAAAAGCTGATCCCGCAATGGATCAAAATGATGTACAAGCCTAAATAATGATTTTATTTTTTTGTGAACCTGTGCCTTGAAATTAATCAATTGATTAAAACAAAAACGCAATACAATGAAAAAGAAAGTACCTTCGCTCTATTGGCCAACCGCCTTGATGTTACTATTCTGTAATATATCCTTCGCGCAAGATCAACTGAATATCGACTCCTGCTATGTAATGGCAAAAAGCAATTATCCATTAATAAAGCAGCAGGAGCTTATTTCAAAAACAAAAGATTATACACTGGATAATGCAACGAAAGGTTATCTGCCTCAAATAGGTATCAACGGCCAGGCTAGCTACCAATCGGATGTAACACAAATTCCAATTTCGCTGCCAGGTATGAATGTTCCCACACTTTCAAAAGATCAGTATAAAATTTATGGGGAAATTACACAACCTTTAACAGATGTATTGGTGATCAATCAGCAAAAAAAGTTGATCAATGATAATTCCACTGTGGAACAGGAGAAGTTGGAAGTTGAGCTATACAAGTTAAAAGAACGTGTAAATCAATTGTATTTCGGTGTGCTATTGATTAATGCACAATTGCAGCAAACGGAATTATTAAAAAAGGATATACAACGCAGCATTGATAAAACCAACGCAGCCTTGGCCAATGGAACCGCTTTAAAAAGCAGTGTAAACATTTTAAAAGCGGAATTGTTAAAAGCAGAGCAACGCACGATTGAATTAAAAACCAATCGAAAAGGATATGTGGAAATGCTAAGTGTTTTTATCAATAAAAAAATAAATGAGCAAACCGCTTTTCAAAAACCTGCTGCAAAAGGAAATACACTCACCATTAACCGTCCCGAACTTAAATTGTTTGATGCACAAAAGAGCACCTTTACCGCTCAGAATAAATTGATTACTGCCAGAAATATTCCCCGGCTTTCCTTGTTCTTTCAAAGTGGTTACGGTAAACCGGCGTTGAATATGCTTAACCCTGATTTTGATTTTCACTATATTGGCGGGCTGCGCCTCAGTTGGAACCTATCTGCATTTTACACTTTTAAAAAAGATAAAAAAATAATAGTGCTTAACCAGGATTTGGTGGAGGTGCAACGCCAGGTGTTTTTATTCAATACGCAATTATCCTTAACGCAACAACAAACGGAATTGAATAAACTGGAAGAATTAATAAAATCCGATGAAGAAATTTTAGCGCTTCGTACCAGCATCAAAACAACTGCAAATTCACAATTGGAAAATGGAGCCATCACCATGAATGATTATGTATCCTATGTAAACGCAGAAGATCAGGCAAAACAGAATAAGCTAACCCATCAGATACAGCTATTGATGACACAATATGCGGCACAAACAATTGCCGGAAACTAAAATCAGAAGTAATGAAACATCTAACAAATTATACCATGAAAAATTTGTACATCTCATCCCTGCTGTTGATTGTAATGGCATCCTGCGCCAGTAAAAAAACAAATTTTGATGCCACGGGAACGTTTGAAGCAGAAGAAACGATTATTTCTTCTGAAGTAATGGGTACCATCAAACAATTTGAGGTAGAGGAGGGGCAAACTTTAAAAGCCAACCAGGTAATAGGTTTCATTGATAGCACGCAATTGTTCTTAAAGAAAAAA
>DASRRA010000091.1:0-7548 GCA_035696085.1 Bacteroidia bacterium
AAAAAGCTTTGTTTCTGTTGTTGTTGCTGTTAATACATAACATGCTTACCAAGGTCTGCTTGCCAGAAAAATTAATACGTTAACACTCAATATAAAAATCACAATGAAAAAGCATAATGCATTTCAAATTAACATTCAGGAATTAAAAAAATACGCTTATTCTTTACTTGCTTTATCACTACTCTCAATCGGATGCAGTCAACAAACGAATAAGAAAGAAGAACCTGTTAACAAGAACACAGGCTTTAAAGGTAAAATTGGCCGCACATTAGCTGAAACGCAACAAGCCTGGCCTGATTATAAAAGTAAAGCTCCGGAGGGGGCTCCTAACGTTATTTATATATTGATTGATGATATCGGTTACGGTGCTTCCACCGCTTTTGGTGGTCTTATCCCTACTCCTAACATCGATAGTTTAGCCAATCATGGGTTGCGCTACACCAATTTTCATACGACTGCAATCTGCTCGCCTACCCGAACAGCATTACTTACCGGTGCAAATCATCACTCGGGGCATATAGGAAGTAATACGGGCGCAGGAACACCCGGTTATGACCGTGTTCTGCCGTTCGAGAAAGGTTTTGTCAGTGAAATTTTAAAGGAGAATGGATATAATACATTAGCAGTTGGTAAATGGCATCTGGCTCCCAAAAGTGATCAAACACAGGCCGGGCCTTTTAACCGTTGGCCGGTTGGTAGAGGATTTGAACATTACTTCGGTTTTCTCGGCGGCGCCACCGATCAAAATCGTCCTATTCTTTGGGAAGGAACGAATAAGGTGGAAAAGGCATATGATGATCCGCGATTGCTTTCAGAGTTAATTACAGATAAAGCTATCAGTTACATTGCAGATCAAAAATCGGTTGCGCCTGAAAAACCTTTCTTTCTGTATTATGCACCTGCGGCTACACATTCTCCACATCAGGTAGATAAATTCTGGAGTGATAAATTCAAAGGAAAATTTGACAAGGGATGGGACTGGTATCGTGAAACGGTGTTAGAGCGGCAGAAAAAAGCAGGGGTCGTTCCGGAATATGTTACACTGGCAGATGCTACTCCTGGGGTAAAAAAATGGAGCGATCTTTCCGAAGGCGAACGTAAACTTTTTGCACGTCACTTTGAAGTGTATGCTGGTTATCTTGCTCAGCTAGATTTTGAAATAGGAAAACTAATCAACTATCTGAAAGATATCGAACAACTGGATAATACACTTATTTTCTTATCCATTGGCGACAACATGGCCAGCAGGGGATCTGATATCGGTAATATCAAAGTATACGATCCTAAGCTTTCACCTGATGAGAAGTTGAAAAAGAATATTGCCGATATTGATCTTATTGGTACACCAGCCTCTAATGTCAATTATCCTACGGGATGGTCACAAGCGGCTAACACACCTTTCCGTTATCACAAAGCCGATGCAAATGGTGAAGGTGGTTCTCACAATCCACTTATTGTATTCTGGCCAAAGCACATCAAAGAAAAAGGTATACGAAATCAATACACACACGTCACCGATATTCTTCCTACCACACTTGAACTGCTTGGTATCAAATCACCTGAACAGATTAACGGATATAAGCTGGATCCTATTCAGGGAGTCAGTTTTGCAGCCAGCATTGATGATGCAAAAGCAGTCAGCCGGCATACGCTGCAATATTATGAGATCAATGGTTCAAGAGCCATTTACAAAGATGGTTGGAAAGCCGGTGCATGGCATGAAAAAGGAAAGCCATTCGATCAGGATAAATGGGAGTTATTTAAGTTGGACGAAGATTTTAACGAGCATGTTGATCTTGCAACGAAGAACCCCGAAAAATTAGCTGAGTTGAAAAAAGTGTTTGATGAAGAAGCTGCTAAATACAATATCTATCCATTAAAGGATGGCAGCGAAAAGGAAAAATTCGGAGAGCCGGGTCTATTTGATGGAAAGAAACACATTGTGCTTTACAATGGGGTATCACATTTCACTGAAGTACCTGAATTCAATGATCGTTCTTTTACAATTACTGCGGACGTTGATATTCAAAATAAAAATGCGGAAGGCGTATTATTTGCTTTAGGCGGCCAGTTTGGAGGACTCAGTCTTTTTATACAAAGCGGAAAACTCAAGGTGGTGCACAACAACGGTTATTCATCGGTAAACATACAGGCTGATAAGCAAAACATACCATTGGGTAAATCCTTGTTGAAGCTGGAGATACAAACAAATACGGCGAAAAAAACTGCAACGGCATTCTTATACATCAATCAAACAAAGGTTGGAGAAGCCCAATTGGTTAATTCACAGTTTAAAGATGCATGGGATGGAATTTCAGTAGGTAAAGATGACAACACTGCGGTTTCTCCTCAATATAAAGCACCTTACGCCTTTACAGGAAAATTAAAAAAAATTACAATTGATTTTAATTAAATAAATGCGCATTTTGAAGTTTAATTTTTTTTACACCGTTTGTTCGATCACTACTGTGTTTTTTTTCAAGACATTTCAAATGTCGGCACAGCAAATACCTGATACGGTCTTTCAGTATAAAATATCCAAGCCACACTTTGAAAAAGGCAAAGGTCCTGTATTGGCTGTTGATCAGGCACATCATAATTTTCACCGATTGGATGGACGCTTTGCAGCTTTTGGAAAACTACTCGGTGGAGACGGATACACGGTGCAGAAAAATGAATATCCATTTACAATCAAAAGCTTACAAAAAATTGATGTATTGGTTGTTTCCAACGCGTTAAATGAACGTAATGCAGGAGAAGACTGGTCATTACCCACTCCTTCTGCATTCAGTGCAGAGGAGATAAAAGCACTTAACCAATGGGTAACGAATGGCGGGCATTTACTGCTAATTGCCGACCATATGCCGATGGCCGGTGCAGCTGCCGATCTGGCTTCAAGTTTCGGCATTCAATTCGAAAATACGTTTGCATTGGATAGCCGTAAACGTACCATCGAATATTTCACAAAAGTGGATGGAACGCTGCAAAGCAACTCCGTTACATCTGCAACAACAAATCATCCCGCTGTTGATAGTGTTGTAAATTTTACAGGATCCGCTTTTAAAGCAACAGGGAAAATCACTCCCTTGATTATTCTTGATGATCAGTATCAACTCGTTTATCCGGATACTGCCTGGAAATTTCATCCCAACACACGTTCTGTTTCGGGTAAAGGTTTTTACCAATTGGCTTTATTAAAATATGGAAAAGGTAAAATTATTATATCGGCCGAAGCCGCCATGTTCTCAGCACAATTAGCAGGCGCTGATAAGAAACCGATGGGATTTAATAACCCGGCCGCTAAGAACAATCCTCAACTTATTCTGAATTTATTTGAATGGTTAAATGCAACTGATCAATGATAAGCAAAAACAAAATACAATTAGGCATTCTACTGATAATATGTTGTTGTGGGAGTTGGAGTATGACATCAGCGCAACAACGTCCACCAAATATTATTTTAATTTTAGCCGATGATCTGGGATACGGTGACCTTTCTTGTTTTGGGCAAAAACAATGGCAAACGCCCAATATTGATGAACTTGCAAATGATGGAGTCCGATTAACTTCGATGTACACACCCGTTCCCTATTGCGCTCCTACAAGAGCCTCTCTACTCACGGGTAGATATCCGCAGCGTCACAAGCTGGTAACAAATCCAAATCCTGAAAAAATTCCGAACTTTCAAAAATACCGTGGTGGTGATTCGATTGGCTTACAAGCTTCAGAATACCTCATCAGCCAATTTCTTAAGGAAAGCGGTTATGCAACAAAAATTATTGGTAAATGGCATCTTGGTCATAAGCCTTCTTTCTTGCCTACCCGAAGGGGGTTTGATGAATATTTAGGTATTCCCTATTCAAATGATATGCGACCCGTCATCTTAATGGAGAATGAAAAAACAATCGAATATCCAGTTGTACAGGCCACATTAACGCAGCGTTATACAGAAGCATCACTTGAATTTATTGAGAAGAATAAAAACCATCCTTTTTTTCTGTATCTGCCGCAGGCCATGCCACATAAGCCATTAGCAGTATCGGAACAGTTTTATACACCTGAAACAAAAAATGATTTATATGCTGATGCGTTAAGAGAGCTTGACTGGTCTGTAGGGCAGGTCATGAAAAAAGTAAAGGATCTTGGATTGGAAGGAAATACAATTATCCTGTTTCTATCTGATAACGGCCCATGGTTCGGTGGAAGCACCGGAGGATTGAGAGGAATGAAATCCCAAAATTGGGAAGGTGGAATACGGGTTCCTTTTATTGCCCGCTGGAAAAATCATTTGCCTGCGGGATTGACCAATACGCAACCTGTTGGTATCATTGACATTTTTCCAACGATCGCATCTTTAATTAATAAGCCATTACCTAGTTCTATTGTATTTGACGGAAAAGATATCTCGACTTTACTTAAAGACGAAAAAGCAAAAAGTCCGCACGAGTTTTTGTTTTCTTTTAATACCGATCAATTGCATACGGTACGCTGGGGCAAATGGAAATTGCATATCCGTACACCCGAGCCGTATGAATTACCGGAGGGTGATGAATGGATTGATCCGCGCTGGCCGGATGGTGTAACGATTCTTGCACCATCTGAACAACCAAAAGCAAATGCGCATCCAGGAATTACCACCGGCGACCAATTCAACGGAAATCTGCTCTTTGATCTGGAAGCCGATCCTTCCGAGCAACGCAACGTTGCTGATAAATATCCTGATATTGTTAAGCGCCTTTTAAAATATGCAAATGAAGCCAATATTGATTTAAATAAATAGAAGTTATGCTTTCTAAAAAATCCAAATATGCCATAAAAGCTCTTGTTGCATTGGCTAGAAATGCAAAGAATAATACACCTATGCGCATAGCAGAAATCTCAGAGCGAGAGAATATACCAAAGAAATTTTTAGAAACTATTTTATTGGATTTAAGAAGATATGGTGTATTAGGAAGTAAAATAGGTGTCAATGGAGGATACTATTTAATTAAAAAACCAAGTGATATCATATTGACGGATATTATTCGATTGACGGATGGTCCGATAGCGCTGGTTCCTTGTGTTAGCTTGAATTTTTATGAAAAATGTGACGACTGTGAAGATGAAGTGGTCTGTGGTCTGAGAAAAGTCATGACAGATCTTAGAAAAGCCAGCCTAAATGTGCTTTCGAACAACAGCATCGCAGATATTGTTAAAACGGAAACACAATTAATACGGCGAAAACGAAAAATTTAAAAAGAATGCTATTCTGAACTAATAGAATTAAAAATCATCACACTTTGAATGTGATGATTTTTAATTTTTTGTGAAGGATTATTCAATAGTGTTGTTTGCCATTGTAAAACTGATTTGCACGCTCAGTCAAAACTGATTCAACAAATGAAACAGCATCACCAACGGTTACGATCTTTTCAAGTTTATCATCGGGTATTGTTACTTTAAATAATTGTTCAATATCTACAAGGATTTCAACTACGTCTAATGAATCTGCTCCAAAATCATTTTTAAAATTGGTATTCAAAAAAATCATTTCTTTATCAACAGTAAGTTTATCAGCAACTACTAATTTTATTTTGTCAAAAACTTCTGACATACTCTTTTATTTTAATCCTTTTTAATTTACTCGTTAATTTATTCAGCACTATTTTTTCTTCTTTACTTGTTCCCAGGTAGATAGCTGATAACTCTTGCACAATTTGCAAGCTTATTGTTTTCATCTTCGTGTTAAATCGTTCCTGGTTTTTATCAATGAATTCTATACAGGCCTCTAAAGCATTTGTAATATTGGCTTGATCCGGTTTTGGAAATGTTAATCGCATATTATATAAGCGTAAACGTCCTTTGGGATCATAAAGCTCTTCTGTCACTCTTAGCTGGTTTTGCAAATAGTGCTTTAAACGTGCCTTCTGTGATTTTGCAATAGTGTTATCGGTATCAATAATGTTAGTTAAAACTGACCCTAACTGCAAGTATAGTTCTTCTGTTTCCATCGTTTCATTTTTTTACTGTTGACTTAATGAATTTATTTTATATCCAGGTGTCATTTTACTTTAAGTCCACAACCAATTTTTCCAGGTTCCCTGTAAAACGAAATGGTGAAGAATACTTATCTGAAACCGGTGTAATTAAGTCTTTGCCAACATCAAATCCTTCATCGTATCCACCAATGTTGGATGACTCTCCTTTCAAAATAGGACGTTCGCCTACTTTTTCATTATCTACGTAAAGGGTAATCGTACCTGCATTATCAAACTGCCCCAGGTTGTCAAATAAATTTGCAGCACTTCCTGTATAATTCAATTCAAATTTAATTTGATGTTTTCCTTTTGTTAATAGTTTCGTCGAAACCAGGTGATTAATTTTTGTTCCAAAATTGGTCGCCGCCTGAATTTTATTTTCTTTAATAAATAAACTAAATCCTCCAAAATGACCACCAATAGCATAAAGTACACCTTCATTTTTCACATCTTTGATTTCCACGTCTGCCGTAATATTAAAAGAGCGATTTCTCAACACAGGCCCCGACAAAGCAAACGTATGGCTTAATTCCGGATACCATACCAATTGAGATTGCCCGGCCCATGCTCCAACTCTGTCAAGACCGAAAGCCGAACTTGTCCAATCCTTTAACGGATAAATATTATATTTACGAGCATCTGCATCAAATGCATCCTGCAATTCTTTCAGCTTGTCAGGAAATTGTGTTGCCACATTGTTGCGTTCATTGTAATCCTCATTTAAATTATATAATTCCCAAACGTCAGATTCAAATGGTTGCCCTTGCTTATGATACACAGCCGCTTTCCATCCGTCCTTATAGATGGAACGCGAACCTGTAATTTCATAATATTGCTGTGTATGACGGGTGGGCGCCTTCGCATTGTCAATGGTGTATCCCAGGCTAATACCTTCAACCGGCTGTTGTGTATATCCATTGATAATGGTAGGAATCTTTGCACCGGTAAGTTCAATAGTCGTTGGATAAATACTATTTATATGCGAGTATTGATTTCTTAATGATCCTTTATCTTTAATACCTTTTACCCAACTTATGATTAATGGATTGTGTGTTCCACCTTCTGAGTTGGCATCTTGTTTCAAGTACCTGAAAGGTGTGTTACTAGCTTGCGCCCACCCAAGTGGGTAGTTCCCTATTCCTCTTTCTGTTCCAATATCATTGTATGCTTTTAATAATTCCGGAATGCGTTCATTTTCCTTTAATGCATTGATATAGCCATTGTGAACTCCTGTCGGTGTGCCTTCTTTACTTGCACCGTTATCTCCAACCATGACCATGAAAATGGTATTATCATATTGGTTAATGGATTTTAAATAAGAGATCAAGCGCCCGATTTCATAATCCGTCTGCTCCAGGAAAGCGGCATATGCCTCCTCAAATCGTGCATATACTTTTTTCTCATCAGCGGATAACGCATCCCAGCGCTTAATTCCTGTAGTTGGTTCAGGAATTTGAACATTCTGAGGAACAATGCCTAGCTTTTTCTGATTGGCTAAAACTTCATCGCGGTACCAATCCCATCCTTTATC
>DASRRA010000092.1:0-10331 GCA_035696085.1 Bacteroidia bacterium
ACCCGAGTGTATCGCTTTGTATTATCAATGAATGCCGCAAACTGATCCGTTTTGCTACTTGCGTCTACTTTTGCATATTCAGCCAATTTTTGTAAACCCATAGCTCCTGGCAAATGATAACTTTTTACATTTCCATTTTCATAGGCCTGATTAAAAAATTTAATTCCTTCTACTACAGAAACAGATTTTGAGAACTGAGGATAACTTGCAATTAATTTCTGAAGCTTATTTATTTTATAGAGTGTTCGTCCTCCATCGGCAAAAACACCATTTGGTTTCCTTGTATCAATTGCAATTTCAAAAGGCAACACACCATTGTAATTTTTTTCAAAATATTTCAAATCCATCAGTATGGGATCATTCTTCGGCAAATCGTCAACCACGTAACCCAGCGGTAAAATCGTTGTCATCCCAAAAATGGAAATGAGCACTAGCAAAGAAACCACCACATAAATTTTTCTGCGATGATGGTGCACTGCAAAGTCTACCTTGTCTAAAATTTTTGTTGTTAGTTTACTTTGCAAATGTTTTGTATGTTTTATGGATGGAGCTGGAAGAAAACTAAATACAATCGGCACAAGTATCATGGAGATGGCATAAGTAAGCATGACACTGATGGATGCTATCAAGCCAAACTCAAAAAGCAACTGACTATCTGTTGAGCAAAAAACGGCAAAGCCAATGGATGTGGTAATATTGGCCATAAAGAGGGAGATGCTTACTTTTTCTATGGCTTTAGATAATGCTTCCTGTTTGTTACCATGCAAACGAAATTCCGTATGGTATTTATTCAGAATCATGATGCAATTCGGTATCCCAATAACAATAAGCAATGGTGGGATCAATGCGGTGAGTACAGAAATATTATAATGGCACATGACCAATAACCCGATTGACCAGATGACACCGACAATCACAACAAGAAGCGAAAAGATTACGGGTAAAAAAGAACGAAAGAAACTCATTAAGATAACAGCTGTTACAATGATTGCAAGAATCGTAAACAGCGTCATTTCTTTTTCTATTTTTCTTGCGACAGCCGTACGAATGTAGGGCATTCCGGAGTAATGTACCTTGATTTTGCTCTCCTTCTCAAATTTACTTACTTCGTCTGTAATGTTGTCTACAATTTGTAAACGTTCCTTCGTATTTAAAAAACGATTATCAAATGTAATGGCCATCAGGGTAGCGTGAGCCGTATCATTGAAGATAATCCCTTTATAAAAAACAAGCGTCTCTATTTGTTTTTTCAGGTTATCCAATTCCGCTTGCGAACGTGGTTTATTTGCAAAGACCGAAACATTTTCAAATTTTTGGAGAGAATCATTCTTAATTAATTTCTGGAGTCTTGCAACCGATACAACTGCTTTTACACCTTTTACGGTTTTTAGTTTGTTTCCCAGATCATACCAGGCATTAAAATTTTTTAATGCATACAGGCTGCTATCAGAAATACCGATAACCATGACACTTCCGTCTTGGCCAAAACGATTTTTAAATTCTTTGTAACGTACGGCTACGGAATCATGATTTGGGAGCAATTTTGGAGCTTCGTAGGATATTTGTGCTTTGCATGCAAAATACGCAGAAACAGCAGTTAAAATTGCTAATGCAATAATGATTGGAATTCGCTTATGAAGTATGAATCTTGCAAGGTGTGCCCACATGAGTTAGATGTTCAATTTTGTTTTTTTAATTTTGAACTCCCATTCTGCGCGAAATTACTTATTATAATGATACTTGCAACAAAGAACTAAAATCGGTTGTTTAATGTAAGGGCCTTTTTTTAATCATCCCCCCGCGGGTATCTTTCACAGGATTCATCACGATAAAGGTGTTGGGGTCAATCTTTTCCACTTCTGCCTGAAGTTTAGCAACCTCCAAACGCGTGATGACTGTATAGATAATATCCATAGAACCCAACTGATCACCACGTTTTCCATAACCGCGTTTACCATTGTAAATGGTAACACCTCTTCCTAATTTTTGGATAATCATCAGCCGTATTTCTTCACTATGCGTAGAAACCATTGTTACACCTGTATACTCCTCTACCCCGACAATGATAAAGTCAACTGTTTTAGATGCCGATAAATATGCAAGCACAGAGTACATGGCGGTTTGCATAGAGAGTACATATGCTGCTACGCCAAATATCATAATATTCAGAACAAGGATAATATCCCCCATTGTTAATCCGGTGCGCTTGCTGACGTAGATGGCCAGCACCTCCGTCCCATCCAACACACTGCCGCCTCTTACAGCGAAACCGATTCCTGCTCCAATAAAGAAGCCTCCAAAAACAGCCACCAGCAATTTGTCTGAAGTAATCAGCGGAAAACTAATAAAGGTAAGGGAAAGCCCCAGTCCTGTGATGGCAATGATGCTTTTAATTGCAAATGCTTTCCCGACTTGTGTATAGCCTAAAATAAGGAAAGGAATGTTAATCCCGACAATCAATACTGCAAGCGGCCAATTGGTAAGCGCTTTTACAAGTAATGATATCCCCATTACACCACCATCAATAAATGAATTCGGTAGTAAAAAGCTTTCCAGTCCGAATGTCGCTGAAACAATGCCCAGAATAATTAACAGCCAACTTCTGACTGCATGCACGAATGAAACTTTTAATTGATATACACCTTTTGCCGAACGGTAATTACTGCCTGTAGGAAGGTTATTTGCACCAAAACGGGATATGATCTTAAAAATAAATTGTTGAAGTCTGTTCATACCAATTGTTTTAAGTTTAAAAAATTTATGACCTGCTTCAAAACCTAAAATCACAAAAAGTTAATGAAGCAGGCATAAATGCAGCGTGAAGGTTGCTATATCAATTAATTATTGCTTTTAATATTACCAAACCACCAATTACAATAATAACGACGATGAGAATAAATCCCCATCCTTGCATAAAATTTTCACGTTTTCCTTTACCACTCGCTGTATTTTCCATAAATATCTCAAATATTTTAATTTTTTGTTAATAATATAATACACGTACAGGTGTTGAAAATTAGTTCTATCCCGTGCAGCTATATTGCACGAGGAACACCTCTTATCACAACAAAAATGAAATATTATATCCGGAACTGACGGTGATGAATATAGAGCGGGTAACTATCCGATTGGCTAAGTCTGTTAACCTTATAAAGTGTATACGACTGTTTTGAAAAAAATAAAGATTCACAAAAAGAGGAACCCAAAAAAGAATGAATTTGCTGTGAATTTCTAACACAGGAATTTGTGTTTTCTGTTAAACGGAAGCAAAAAACAGGATCCTCTGATGTAGAACGCAATTGATCCTGTTGTGATGGTGCAGATTGAACAGAACAAATCCTTGATTTAACTATGGAGCACTGATTTTTCCCGTATATGAACGTGGCCATAAACAGGAAACAAAAAAATAAAAATGTATTTTTTGTCAACTTCATTTTCACAAAAATACAAAAAATACGTGGTTTTTATGCATAAAATTTATCCTTCTAAGACTTACAAGTAACATTTTGAGAAGCGTCGCGTTTAATCAATACAACTAATCCTATGGAGATATGCAGCGATTAAACGATAACTGGATTACAGAAAAACACATTGATTTTGAATATAAAAAATATATTCTTTTAGCTTATTTTCAAGAAGTAAATCAGGTTTTTAATGTTTGTAAACTCTACCCTGCTTTGTCAGATCTACTGATTCACTATCAAACTACGCTTGCCTTAAAGGAAAATAAAACATTGCTGGCAAGCAGCTTTCCAAAACGATTAACCGGAATTGATATCGAAGATTTAAAACTGCAGTATGAAGAACTGTTGAATGATGATGACTTAATGCATGAGATTGAATGCATTATTGATTATTCATTACCAAAATTCAAATACTACATGGAGGAAGGTAAAAAGATATATGATGCGATTGAAGAACACATGGCGCTAATACCAATTGGCGTTGTACCCCTGCACATACAGGAAGGATATCTTTTGTTAAAAGATACTTCTGCTAGAAAAATAAAAGTCTTTCAATATTTTATTAAACTATTCACACACTCACGTGAAGAGTACAGGGCTATTTATACTGATTTTATTGGCGATTATTCACTTACCTATTCCAATACCTATGAACAAATCAAACTGGATTTATTAAACAATTATAAATCCTGGCCGAATCCGGCAACCTATGCGGTTGATACGGACATCACTATTCCTTTCCAGGAGACCTATTTACCGATTGCGAAAAGAATGCTGGTGAGATATATTTCTCAAAAAGCAGCGTGATCTTGAAGCTACGAAGGCTTTAAAAACCTTTGTAATTTTCATAAATTATCTCTACTCCTTTAACGTCATAAGTCTAAAAGACTTTTAGCGTTTTGTTTATCCTTCCCTTTTCAATTGCTGACTGGCAAGTACTTCTTTTAGGTTTGGTCTTAACCTGCTTTTATAAACAGAAAGACAATCTTCTTTTTTTCTTCCTTTTCGAAGTTTGATTTGCTCTTCCAGTGGAAGCGCTGCAATGTGCATACATTCCGGAGTGCAGCAACCATTCATTTTTTCCGTACAAGCCGGACATTGTATAAATAACAAGTGACAATCATCGTTTGCGCAGTTCACATGCGTATCGCACATTTCGCCACACTGATGACATTGAGAAATGATATCATCTGTTATCCGTTCACCAACACGTTCATCGAAAACAAAATTTTTCCCTATAAATTTGGATGGTAGTCCTTCTGCTTTGATTTGGCGCACATAGTCAATGATACCGCCATGCAACTGGTTCACGTCTTTAAAGCCGTGATGTTTTAAATAGGCGCTTGCTTTTTCACAACGTACACCACCCGTGCAATACATAATTATTTTTTTATCTTTCTTATCTTTTAATTCTTCAATCACCATTGGTAATTCTTCACGGAAGGTATCTGCATCCGGGCAAAAGGCACCGACAAATCGCCCTACTTCACTTTCGTAATGATTGCGCATATCTACGATAACGGTGTCTTTGCTCTCCATAGCATCGTTGAATTCCCTGGCAGTTAAACGGTTTCCAACATTGGTCACATCAAAAGTGTTATCATCCAATCCATCGGCGACGATTTTCGGTCTGACTTTAATCGTTAATTTATAAAATGACTTTCCGTCATCTTCAACGGCAATTTTGAAGGGCATACCAGCTAGTAACGGTTCTTTTTCGATGTTGTATTTGAAAATCTCCCAGTTCTCTTCGGGCACGCACAATTGCGCATTGATGCCTTCCTGAGCAATGTAAATCCGTCCTAAAACCTGAAGTTTATTCCATTGAATAAAGAGGTGATCCCGCAGTTCTTGTGGCTGATCGATAATGACATAGCGGTAAAACGAAACAGTAATACGTTTTATAGTTTCTTCCTGAATTCGTTTTTTAAGCTCCTTTTTGTTAACTCTGTTTTGCAATAACATAGTGTCGGGGGTTAAAAAATAAAGTACAAAGATATTTTATTTCAGACAATAAAACATGAAAAAAATAGGAGGAATAGTCAGATCACTACTGAAAGCAATAAATTAAAGTTTAAATTTGCAGCATTATTTTACATCATTAGCCCTCATCCTGAAATATGGCAAAGCCTGAAAAGATTTTAATTATTGGTTCTTCCGGACAAATAGGTACTGAATTGGTTCATAATTTAAGAGCCATACATGGAATTGAAAATGTAATCGCCTCTGACATAAAACTGACAGATCAGGCGAAAGAAGGGCCTTTTGATGTGATGGATGTAATGGATGCAGAAGGATTATTTACGGTTGTTAAACGTCACAATGTAACACAAATCTATTTGCTGGCAGCGCTGTTATCCGCCACTGCTGAGAAAATGCCTAAATTCGGATGGGATTTGAATATGGTGGGCTTATTCAATGTGCTCGACCTGGCTAAAGAAAAACATATTCAAAAAGTATACTGGCCCAGCTCTATTGCTGTTTTCGGGCCCAATACACCAAAAGAAAATACACCACAATACACTATCATGGAACCCAGTACGGTTTACGGTATCAGTAAACAGTCGGGAGAGCGCTGGTGTGAATATTATTTCAATAAATATGGTGTGGATGTAAGAAGTTTACGTTATCCCGGACTTATCAGCTGGGGTTCGGAGCCAGGTGGTGGAACGACAGATTATGCGGTTCATATCTTTCATGAGGCGTTAAAAAATGGCCAATATAAATGTTTTTTAAGTGAAAACACCATGTTACCCATGATGTATATGCCGGATGCCATTAAGGCAACTTTAGACCTTATGCAGGCCGATTCTTCCAAAATAAAAATTCGTTCCAGCTACAATTTATCAGCTTTCAGCTTCTCGCCAAAGCAATTGGCAGAAGAAATCCGCAAGTTTATACCTTATTTTAAGATTACTTACCAACCTGATTCCCGCCAAGATATTGCCGATAGCTGGCCCAAAAGCATCGATTCATCTAATGCTACAGCCGATTGGGGATGGAAACCGTCCTATAACTTAACCGACATGACCAAGGACATGATTGTTAATTTAAAAAAAATATACGAGGTGAAACCTTTACTGTAGCGGGGCGTACAAGATAAAAGTTGTATTGAAATTGTTGAATTTAAAATTATTTCAGCCAACTGTACTATTCACGCTATTATTTTTTTTAGAATGAAAAAAGCGATACTTATACTGTTATTTATTACTTGTAAAATTGGTATTGCACAATCATTTGAATTGATTGGAACGGATACCATTAATTTTACAGATGCAGCCGGCAAAAAACAAGGTAAATGGATTATTACAAACAAAGATCTCCATCGTCCTGGGTACACTGATGACCAAAAGGTAGAAGAAGGTAAATTTGTGGATAGCAAAAAACATGGTATCTGGAAAGAATATTATCCCAACACAAATATTAAAAGCATTATCACCTACGAAAACAATCGTCCGAGTGGTTATGCAAAAATGTATCACGATAACGGAAAAATAAAAGAAGAAGGTTTATGGAAAAATAACCGTTGGGTTGGTGATTATAAACTTTACTATGAAAACGGTCAGGTTCAGCAAGCCTTTAAATTTAATACAAGTGGTAAACGCGAAGGAACTCAAACCTATTATTATGATAATGGACAGGTAATGATTGAAGGGAACTGGGCTGAAGGAAAAGAATCGGGTGTATTGAAAGAATATTATGAAAATGGTGACCTTCGCTCAGAGAAAAATTTCAGCGATGGAACAATGGATCAGGCTACGGTTAAAAACTATGAACCGAAGAAAGCAATTCCTGTAAAAGCTCCTGAACAAAAAGTAGAATCTCCACCTGTAGTTGTACAAAAAACAGAAAAGGACAACCTTGGTAAAGTATTCAATGGAGAAGGTTATTGGAAATTATACAATGCCAACAAACAAATTTCAAAAGATGGTACTTTCTCTAAAAACAGGCTTGTGGACGGTAAGGTGTATCACTATTCTCCGGATGGTATCTTAACACGCATTGCTGTGTATAAAGATGGAAGATATATTGGAGATAGCATTATTGAAGAAGAATAATTATAAAAAATCTTAATACCTTTGGACGTATGAAAATTTCATACGTCTTTTTTTTTAAGTATGGCAACTAACACATTAGAAAATTCTATATGCAAGATCAATTAGTCATTTACAATACACTTTCTCGCACGAAAGAACAATTTAAACCCATTACACCGGGAACAGTGGGGCTTTACGTATGTGGTCCTACCGTATATAGTGATGTGCATTTAGGCAATTGCCGTACGTTTATTTCCTTCGATTTGATTTTTCGTTATTTTCTTCACCTGGGATATAAAGTTCGTTATGTGCGAAACATAACAGATGCAGGGCATTTGGAAGGTGATCGTGATGAAGGCGATGATAAATTTGCAAAAAAAGCAAAGATCATGCAGTTGGAACCAATGGAAATTGTTCAGAAATATACCGTAGGATTTCACGATGTGATGCGTGAATTAAATAATCTTCCACCAAGCATAGAGCCTACTGCCACAGGCCATATTTGTGAGCAAATTGAAATGATCAAACAGATCATCGCCAATGGGTATGCTTATGAAGTAAATGGAACGGTTTATTTTGATATCGATAAATACAGTCAGAAATTTGATTATGGTGAATTAACCAATCGCAAGCTGGAACAGCTGTTGGAAGGTACACGGGAATTGAGCGGACAGGATGAAAAAAAAGGAAGACTTGATTTCGCGTTGTGGATTGCTGCAAAACCAGAAACATTAATGCGCTGGCCTTCGCCCTGGGGCTGGGGTTTCCCGGGCTGGCACATTGAGTGCTCTGCCATGAGCAGTAAATATTTGGGTGATACATTTGATATTCATGGTGGTGGAATGGATCTTCAGGCTACGCACCATACAAACGAAATAGCACAGTCACAAGCTTGCAATCATCATTCACCTGCCAATTATTGGATTCATACCAATATGCTGACGGTGAACGGAGCACGTATGTCTAAATCAGCTGGCAATGGATTTTTGCCAGGCGAATTGTTCACCGGCGATCATCCTTTATTGGAAAAAGGATACAGCCCGATGAGTGTACGTTTCTTTATGATGCAAACACATTATCGCAGCACACTTGATTTCTCCAACGAAGCTTTACAAGCCTCGGAAAAAGGATATGCACGTTTGATGGCCGCTGTTAAAACTATGGAAACATTAAAAACAGGTGCAACTTCCACCTCTAACATACATGAATTAAAACAGAAATGTTATGATGCGATGAATGATGATTTTAATGCACCCATTCTTGTTGCCAATTTATTTGAAGGGGCACGCATCATTAATTCTGTAAATGATGGAAAAGAAAGCATTACAGCAGAAGATTTAAAAACGTTAAAAACCTTCATGCATGCTTTCATTTTTGATGTACTGGGATTAAAATCAGAACAAGCAGGGTCCCTAAACGATGGCGTGTTAAACAATGTCATGGATATTATTTTGAACATGCGTCAGGAAATAAAATCGAAAAAAGATTTTGCTGCTGCTGATAAATTACGGGATGATTTAAAGAAAAATAATATTACGGTGAAAGACACCAAAGATGGTGCTGTATGGGCTATTGAAGGGAATTAGATGAAAAAGATACTCATCATACGTTTCAGTTCCATTGGAGATATTATTCTCACGACGCCGGTTCTGCGTTGTTTAAAAACACAAAGCCCCGAAACAGAGATTCATTACCTCACCAAGAAATCGTTTAAAAGTATACTGGACCACAATCCTTATCTTTCTAAAATCCATACGATAGAAAAGGATGTAAAAGAAATCACTGCGGAACTGAAAAAGGAAAACTTTGATGAGATCATTGATTTGCACAACAACCTGCGAACCTTGCAAACAAAGCTATTGCTAGGGAAAAAGGCGAGTACGTTTAGAAAATTAAATTTTCAAAAATGGTTGCTTGTTCAATTTAAAATCAACCGTATGCCACAGCTGCATGTAGTGGATCGCTACATGGAAACCATAAAACATTTGGGAATAAAGAATGATGAGCGGGGCCTGGATTATTTTATTCCTGCAAAAGATGAAGTTGCTTTGCAAACCTTACCTCTTACGCATCAACAAGGTTATATTGGTTTTGTGATCGGTGCTAAGCACTTTACTAAGCAATTACCTCTTGAAAAAATAATTTCCGTTTGTAAAAAAATCAATCAGCCACTGGTTTTATTGGGTGGTAAAGAAGACAGAGATCGCGGGGAATTAATTGTGGCGGCAATTGGAATACACGTATACAATGCCTGTGGTATTTACAATTTAAATCAATCCGCCTCTCTTGTAAAACAAGCTGCGCGGATCATTTCACATGATACGGGACTCATGCATATTGCAGCCGCTTTAAAAAAAGATATTACTTCGATATGGGGAAATACGGTTCCTGCATTTGGGTTTACACCGTATAAGCCAGGGAAAGCATCAAAAATAGTGGAAGTACAGGGACTAGCGTGCAGACCTTGCTCGAAAATAGGTTATGATAAATGTCCGAAAGGGCATTTTAAGTGTATGAAGGAGATAAATGAAGAGGCTGCCGCACACCTCACTCCCAGCCCCTCTCGTTGAAAAGAGGGGTGACTGTTTAATCAATGGCGAATAAAGCCTTCAACTCTGTCGCATCCTTAGGCTTCATTTTACCGGCTAAAATAAGGCTCAGTTGTTTTCTTCTCAAGGCGCCGTCAAAACGCTTCTTTTCTTCCTCCGTCTCAGGGACCAATTCAGGAACGGGTAAGGGAGAACCATTTTGGTCAACAGCTACAAAGGTATAGATGGCTTCGTTGGTTTTTACTTTTTTGCTGGTAACAGGGTCTTCCACCCATACATCA
>DASRRA010000093.1:0-2746 GCA_035696085.1 Bacteroidia bacterium
GTTTTTCTGTAATTCTAACAAGGGTATCCAAAATATCATCATCACCATGGCATAATAATATAGGTTTTTTCAATGATAAGTACTCATAAATTTTACTGGAGGCAACACCACGTATGTGTTGATGTCCTATCATCAGAAACAGATGACATTTGTTTTGTATGTCTAAAATTTCAGATCTACCAATACGATCGGTTATTTCAATGCTCTCTAAATCGCTATTAAAAAAATCATGCAAACGGGCAGTCTGTTCTTTATTGTAGCCGAGCCCAATAAATTTTAATTGAATTTTATTTTTATATTTCTCCTCCTGCCGGAGCTGTTTATAGGCTTTTAGAAACGTTTCAATTTTTTGGGTATTATACAGTGTACCGTTATAAATAATCGTGAATTTGTCAGTATACGGCTGTGACTGAATTACAGGCATCTCGCTTTTGTTGTATCCATTATAAATCACATAACCGGGTTTATGAATGATAGCCGAAATTTTATTTTTATAATGCTCAGAAATGGTTGTAAAATAAGCAGCAGTTGAAACCCATTTTTTTTCAAAATAGCGGTCTTGCTTATGCAGTAGTTTTTCTATAATTGATTTCTTTTTCTTTAATTCATCCGTTGTCCAATCGTCTCGATAATCTGCAATCCATTTAATCCCGGTACGTTTATTCAGCATATAGCCCAATTTAAAAAGAATAAAAGGGTTAGCCGTAATAATTGCGTATTCAATATCTTTCTGCTCAGAAATAATCTGTTGTGTAAACTGAAATATATTCCGGATAGGCACCACCACTTGAATGTAGGGTTGTAAAATCAATTCCAACAACGTCATCGCTTTTCTCAGAAATACAAAATTTTGTTGGTTTTTTGAGTAAAGTCGGGAAGCAAAATTTCCTTTGTAAGGTAAATAGTAAATCTCTCCTTTTTCTGTTTTATGATGTTCAACTTTTTTTCCTGTTGTTTTGTATACGTCAGAGGGTCTTTCAATGGGTATATCCCAGTTGCGTGTAATAATAATAGGATAAATATTATACTCATTGAAATACTCAAACCAGGACATGGCTCGTTGCGCGGCTGTTAAATTACAAGGCGGAAATGAATAACTAACAATAATTATTTTTTTCATTTATAATCGTTAACGAAGCCAATTTTCATAATCAAATCGTAAAGACCTTTTTGAAAAATTGACTGTGGCTATTAAACAATAAAACAATTTCAGCTGCCCGGGTCTGATCAATTTAGGATGCGAGATGAAATGAATGTAAGAAGTTTTTTTTAAATACAAGAGGTAAGGAATGAATTTTACAATACTGCAATTCTCAATAGAGAGTGTTTCCTTGTATTTACTTTTTACATAATTTCCGATTGTCTTTTTTTTTGTTTCTGTATCATCAATATTAGGGGCATTTCCGGAGCCATGTGTATCTGGTTTTAAGAAGAAGGATGAAACCCTGAAATAGATAGAGTTTAATATTTTGAAGAATATAGACAATTCAATCTGGTCAATCGTGTATTCCTTAAATTTCCCTGTTTCATCTTTTTCGATTACATCGTTGTTAAAGGAGTAGAAGAAATCCAATGGTACATTTTTAAAATCATAACGGCAATGGTCCAGTTCCCATTTGGAATTCCTTAAAACACTAAAATCATATTCAATTTTTAATGCCTCAAAATAGGGCTGGAAAGTTGTGAATGGCTGTATAAAAAGTCCGCCGGCTCTGAAACTTTTAATTTGATAAGTAGGGTATTTCTTCTTAATGATATTCATCAGGACCGCATAAGCGTCTTTAAAAACCATTTCGCTTTCCGTTGCAGATAAATTGGATACGGCAAATCGTTTATTATCTGATAAATCCCACCGATTTGTTTTTGCATTATATTTCGCATCCAACCAATGTGGATGAATGTGAAGCCCTATTTCGTGTTGGTCTGAAAGTAGTTGATGGAGCTGTTGCTCAATTAGTTGTAAATCCGCTTTGCAGGATGGATGACTGTCGGCAAGTTGCGTTAATCTGGATAAATACGTAGCATCAACAAAAAAAATGCTTTTTAATTTTAGACGTGAAAATGTTTTGAGTATCTTATTAGTAGGGATAATCATCGTTTGCAGCACCGTTCCGCTATCCTTCCCAAGGAAAAGCTCATAATCAAACGTGAATAAGGTCTTTTTTCTACTATCCATTTTTAATAACAGTTTCGCTCTGATCAATCATATCTTTGAATACGGTACGGTAACGTACGATGCAATATATTTTGAAAATAAAATCATAAAGTGCTCCAAGCGATGTAATATTTGCTTTCCAAAGAAAACCTTCCGTTAGTTCAGCACCAAAACGCCTTTTATAGTTTTGTATCGCTTCAATTTTTTTTGTAATACCTTTTTCTCCCATGCGAAAGCCCCCCAATGAGTATTTTCTAACTCCTTTTTCCAATAAATTTTTTATAGTTTGCGCTTGCAAAAATTTATTTGATCCTACTAATTTGGTTTGCTCTGAACTAGCCCCGTATAAATAATAGGCCATGAATTGTGTGTATGGAACGAAAAGCGCACCTTCACATTGATTTTCAAATTTAACAATGGCGCAAATAACCTGGGTCGAGTTAGTTTTAGAATCAAGAAAAGAAGAAAAAAAACTTTTGGGTTCGACACTGATCTGTTCCCGTTGCATCAATTTACTATAAAGCTGGTAGAAGTCAGTTAGTGTTGATGCGCCAGATTCATAACTTGCACCGGATCGTTCGGCTTTCCTTA
>DASRRA010000094.1:0-15056 GCA_035696085.1 Bacteroidia bacterium
GGCTCCAACATCCGCTATTAAAAAATTTCCGCCACTCACACCAACTTCAGCTTTGCTGTACCGGCCGCGCAATTCCTTTCGAACGAAATGCGTGACTTGCTCTGGTGTCCAATCAATGGGTGTATTCTTTTTTTCATGAAATGTTTTTGCCACATCTTCTTTTGAAAGATGCATGGCTGGTGTTACAATATGGTAAGGCGCTTCATTCCGCAACTGCACAATGTATTCGCCCAAATCGGTTTCAATACTTTCGATACCATTTTCTTCCAATACATGGTTGAAATCAACTTCTTCCGTTACCATGGACTTTGCCTTTACAACCGTTTTTGTATTGACACGCTGCATAATTTGTAAGGCTTCTTTTACCGCTTCCTCTCCATCCTGCGCCCAGATTACCTTTCCTCCTCTTCTCGAAAAATTTCCCTCAAATTCAATGAGGTATTTTTCCAAATTGTCTATTGCTTTTTGCTTTAAAAAAGCCGCTCTAGTTTTCGCAAGCTCCAGGTTACTGAATTGCTGTTTTCCCTGTACAACCTTTTGGTCATATTGAGTGATGTTGTGTCGAATGGTCTTGCGATGCTCTAAATCGAAAGCCTTGTTTTCCGACGCTTCTAAGAACTTTTCTAATGCCGACATACGTATAATTTTCTACTGTTCTTATTTCACTTTTTGTTTGAATCCACTGCAATTCTCTTGTCTCTATTGGCAATTTCCCATGCTGTATAAAAGACCAGACGGGTTATTTTTTCCATTTTATTGAAATCGATTTTGTCAACTTCATCCGTTTCTTTGTGGTAATCAGCGTGTACACCATTAAAATAAAAGATCACCGGGATCCCGTTTTTTGCAAAGTTATAGTGATCCGAACGATAATAGTAGCGGTTCTTTTCATGTTCATCATTATACGTATAATCTAATTGTAAATTACAGTACGTTTTATTCTCGTATTCGTTGATTTCATGCAATTCGGAGCTTAGTTTATCCGATCCGATTACATAAATATAATTGGGGTTCCCTTTGTATTTGTCATCTTCCCGGCCAATCATATCGATGTTCAAGTCACAAACCGTATTCTTTAGTGGGAATTCGGGGTGATTTACATAATAGTCGGATCCCAATAATCCTTTTTCTTCCCCGGAAAATGCAATAATTAAAATACTGCGTCTGGGGCCATGGCCTTCTTTTTTTGCCATAGCAAATACCTTTGCTAAATTTAAAACGGCAGATGTGCCCGAACCATCGTCATCTGCGCCATTATATATCATGGCTCCATCCTTTCCAAGGTGATCGTAATGGGCGGAAATAACAATCAATTCGTTCCTCAAATCTCCGCCTTCTATATAAGCCAGGACATTCTCCGAGCTTAATTTCTCCGGTATTGTTTTTATAGAAATCAATAAAGGCGTTTTTATTTTTTTCGTAAACCCTTTTTTAGAACTCATTAATTTCTTTTTCAGGGCCTCAACGGTTGTCTTTCTCAATAAGGCATTTGCCATTGACTTGCTGATGTAAAAAACAGGAAGCTCGACCCTTCCTTTTTCTGTCCTTATAAAAGGTAATTTTGTTTTATTAGCTTCCAGGTCTTTTTCAAAATTTTCAGAAACGATCAATAAAGCCGTTGCGCCACTCTTATAGGCTCTTTCAATTTTCCTTTTATAAAAAGTAGTCCATTCAGAGCGTGATTTGTCGCCGGTAATAAGCGAAGTGGAGTCGTTCAAAACCGGTTCACCATCCAATACCATTAATACTTTATTCTCAGCGGAAATGCCTTTATAATTCGAATAGTTTTTATCATCTATTCCATAACCTGCAAATAAAATGGTAGGGAAATTCAATTCATATTGCCCCCTTCCTGGTATTAAACAGTAATCTTTTTCAGAGCTAAATGTATTTCCCTTCGACGTAACAGTAGTTACCTGGGTCACAATTGGCGTATTCCGGTATTGTTCTATGGAGAAGGGTTGTAAATACGTATTCTCTTTATAAGGTGGGATACCGAATTTTTTAAATTGTTCTGAAATATAGGCAGCAGCCATTTTTTGCCCTTTTTTGGCTGTTTCTCTACCTTCATATTCATCAGAAGCGAGTACATGCAAATATTCCCTCATTGTTTCTGCTTTTATCAGAGTAGCATAACGCATAGCCAATGTATCCTTTTGCTGTGCAAAGAGAATTGTTGGAAAAAGGAAAATGCCTAAAAACCGTATTTTCATTAGCAACCTTTGGAAATTTTATCCACTCTTCCCGCATGTCTTCCACCTTCAAATGCTGTCGTATAAAATAAATCAATACATTTTTTGGCTTCTGCTTCTGCAATAAATCGTGCCGGTAGTGTCATGATGTTGGCATCATTATGAAGTCTCGCCAATTCCGCAATTTCCGCTGTCCAGCACAACGCCGAACGTATGCCCTTGTGTTTATTCGCCGCCATATTGATTCCGTTACCGCTGCCACACATTAATAATCCGTAGTCTACATCTTTATTCTCGACCGCAATTGCCACCAAGTGGGCAAAATCCGGATAATCCGCACGTTCCTCCGAATGCGTACCCATATCTTTAACTTCCCAGCCCTTCGCCTGTATATAACTTTTCAATTTTTCTTTTAATTCAAATCCTGCATGATCGCAACCAATGGCTATTTTCATTTTATATATGTTGTTGTGTAGTGTTTACTAGTTGTATGGCCGAAATTAACAGGTTTTTTGCCTTATTAACATGATTGTAAAGGTCAAAAATAATGGGCTGATAACGAGGTCGATAATTTTTATTTTATCAACATAAATTCTGTTGAAAAGAATAATCACTGTTATGAATATTTACAATATTTCCCTTGGATTATTTAAAACTCGTTTTGCATGGAGAAATTTTTTGAATTACCTAACTTCAATCAGCAAATTTTAAAAGGAAGAATCAACAAATTCGTAACACAAATTAACGTACTTTTGTAAAAGATTTATGAGATGATAACTACCCTTGGTTAATTGTTAATAAAGCCAAGTTTTCTAAGGATCAGTGAATTAGTTTCTAATAACTTTTAAATAGCTGTTAATAGAATGTGAAAATTGTATTATCATTCTTTTTTTGATGTTTTTTTTTCACAGTACTAACACACCAACAACAACAACAAAATTTTTTAAAAGAATTTAAAATAAAATATAATTGATATGGGATCGGATTTAATTTCAAAAGGCTATGTGGATGTTCCTGTTGATTTTTCTTTAGATTTGTTCGCTGAAATAAAAAAACTGAAAAAGGAGAAAAATGCAATCATTCTTGCCCACTATTACCAGGATGCCGATATACAGGATGTAGCAGATTACATTGGAGATAGCTTGGGGTTATCGCAGGAGGCAGCAAAGACGGACGCAGACATCATACTTTTTGCAGGCGTTCATTTTATGGCGGAAACAGCGAAAATTTTATGTCCAACGAAAAAAGTTATTTTACCGGATTTAAGAGCAGGTTGTTCACTTGCGGATTCTTGTCCGGCCGATAAGTTTGCAGAATTTAAAAAGCAGCATCCTAATCATTTGGTGATTTCATACATCAATTGTACAGCTGAGTTAAAAACGCTAACTGATATTGTTTGTACCTCTACCAATGCTGTAAGGATTGTAGAGAGTATTCCGAAGGATCAAAAAATTATTTTTGCACCGGATAAAAATCTGGGTGCGTATATCAAAAAAGTAACCGGACGAGATATGGTTATTTGGGATGGAGCCTGTATGGTTCACGAAATTTTCTCGATTGAAAAGATTGTGAAATTAAAAAACAGGCATCCCGAGGCATTGATTCTAGCACATCCTGAATGCGAAGCAGCGTTGCTTAATATAGCTGATTATATTGGAAGTACAACGGGGATACTGAATTATGCTACGAAATCTGGTGCAAAGGAATTCATTGTAGCTACTGAATCTGGTATTATCCATCAAATGCAGAAAGCAAATCCAAATAAGGTGTTTATACCGGCTCCGCCTAATAATTCCTGTGCATGCAATGATTGCCCTCACATGAAGTTAAACACGCTTGAAAAGCTCTATAATTGCCTTAAATACGAGCAACCGGAGATACACTTATCAGCTGACTTAATTGAAAAGGCAAAGAAACCAATTGTACGGATGTTGGAGCTTTCAGCTCAATTTGGGCTGTAGTATATTGATTATTAATTAGTTATGTTAAAATGTTTAAGAAATACGATGTAATTGTTGTTGGAGGAGGTCATGCGGGGTGTGAAGCAGCAGCGGCAGCAGCAAATATGGGTTCCAGTACATTGTTAATTACAATGAATATGCAGAGTATAGCTCAAATGAGTTGTAATCCTGCAATGGGTGGAATCGCAAAAGGACAGATTGTTAGAGAGATAGATGCACTCGGTGGATATTCTGCAATTGTTACGGACAAAACTGCTGTTCAATTTAGAATGTTAAACAAGTCTAAGGGTCCTGCTATGTGGAGCCCGAGAGCACAAAGTGATCGCTGGAAGTTTGCGGAGGAATGGCGACTAATGTTAGAGGCTACACCGAATTTGGATTTCTGGCAGGATACCGTTAAGGAATTAATTATAGAAAATAAAGCTGTTGTAGGAGTTATTACAACAATGGATATTCGTATTGAGGCAAAATCTGTTGTGCTTACGAATGGAACTTTTTTGAACGGGATTATTCATTTGGGAGAAAAACAATATGGTGGTGGTCGTGCGGGAGAAAAATCCTCAACGGGAATTACAGAGCAATTGATTGCACTTGGTTTTGAAGCGGGGCGAATGAAGACGGGTACACCGCCAAGAATCGATGGAAGATCTCTGGATTATTCAAAAATGGAAGTTCAGCATGGGGATGAGCAACCAGCTAAATTTTCATTTTTAAACGTGGAACAATTCGCTTTTAAAGCAAAAAGAAAAGATGCTTTTACAAACGGTCCCGCCGAACAGATCCCCTGTTATGTAACATATACAAATGATGAGGTCCATGAAATTTTGAAGACAGGTTTCGATAAATCTCCGATGTTTACAGGAAGGATTCAAGGATTGGGACCGAGATATTGTCCAAGTATTGAAGATAAAATAACACGTTTCAAAGAACGTGAAAGACATCAGTTATTTGTTGAACCAGAAGGTTGGAATACGATTGAAATTTATGTAAATGGGTTTTCGACATCACTTCCTGAAGATGTTCAATACAAAGCCTTGAAAAGAATTCCCGGATTTGAAAATGTTAAAATGTTCAGACCAGGATATGCGATCGAGTATGACTATTTCCCTCCTCAACAGTTGGCCCTTACACTAGAGACGAAACTGATCAGCAATTTATATTTTGCAGGTCAAATTAATGGAACCACAGGATACGAAGAAGCAGCATGTCAGGGATTGATGGCAGGTATAAATGCGCATTTAAAAGTTAACGGAAAGAACCCTTTTATTCTTCAACGATCTGAAGCCTACATTGGGGTACTGATTGACGACCTTGTTACAAAGGGTACGGAGGAGCCCTATCGCATGTTTACCTCGAGAGCAGAATACAGAATTTTATTAAGGCAGGATAATGCAGATATTCGTTTAACTCCGAAAGCATACGAAATAGGTTTGGCAAGTCAGGAGCGATTTGATCGCGTTCAATTGAAACAAAAGCATGTATCTGAAATTATTGAATACTTTAAAAAGGAAAGCATTGAACCGTCTGAAATCAATAATGCATTAGAGGCAATTGGGTCCTCACCTATTGTTCAAAAAGTGAAGATGTTTGGAATTCTTACGAGGCCAAATGTAACCTTACTAGACTTTGCTTTAGATTCGGAGAAGGTAAAATCTTTTATTTCTAATTACGATTTGGAGGTATTAGAGGAGGCAGAAATTTTAATGAAATATGAAGGATATATTTCTAAAGAGCATGAACTTGTAGATAAACAGTTACGCTTAGAGGATTTAATCCTACACGATGATTTTGATTATAAGAGGTTAACTTCCCTGTCTATGGAAGCTAGAGAAAAATTAACAAAGATTAGACCTAGAACTTTAGGTCAAGCATCTCGAATTTCAGGAATTACGCCATCGGATGTTTCCATTTTGATGGTTTATTTGGGAAGATAAATAGTATTGTTCCACGTGGAACGATTAGCTTTCAAAGTATATTAATTACTTATTTAGATTATGTTACAACTTAATGAATGTCCGATTTGCAATTCAAATCAATTTGAACCATTTCTAGAATGTAAAGACTATACTGTTTCACGTGAAACATTCCAAATCGTCTCCTGCTTAACCTGTCAATTTAAATTCACCAATCCTATACCGGATTTAGATAAGCTTGGCTCTTATTACAAATCGGAAGAATATGTTTCTCACTCCAACTCTAATAAGGGTTTTATTAATTCCGTTTATCAATTCGTAAGAAAATACACTTTGCTTAAAAAATTGAAATTAATTTCAAAATTTAACAAGACAGGAAATATTCTAGATATTGGCTGCGGTACAGGTGAATTTTTAAATATATGTAAACAGGCGAAATGGAATGTTATGGGAATTGAACCGGACGAGGGAGCAAGGAAAATGGCATCTGATAATTTTTCTTTACATGTAAAACCAGAAGCCGAATTAAAGAACCTCCCAGATCAAAGTTTTGATATTATTACTATGTGGCACGTGTTAGAACACGTGCCAAAATTAAAAGACCGTGTACAGGAATTGAAACGCCTTTTGAAACCAAAGGGGGTGATCATTATCGCTGTTCCAAATTGTAGTTCTTTGGATGCAAAAAAGTATAAACAGTACTGGGCAGCATATGATGTCCCTAGACACTTGTATCATTTTACACCCGGCGATTTGAATGCTCTAACAAAACAATTTGACCTTACGGTATTCAATACACTACCGATGGTTTTTGACTCATTTTATGTGTCAATGCTGAGTGAAAAATATAAGAAGGGGAAGTTAAATTTGATATGTTCCATGTGGAACGGTTTTCAATCCAATTTAAATGCGGCAAAAACAGGCAAGAATTATTCAAGTCAGATTTACTTGATTCGGAAAAATAAATGAATGTTTACAAGAAAAACTTATTTGGTTTATTGTGTTTATGTCGCAATAGATTTATAGATTTTACATTTGAAATGTAACTGTTTTACGATTCATTTACTATCAAATTGTTGACAGATTTTTCATGTTTTTGCAAGACTTTTATTGCATTTAAGATAAATTCAAAAAAATTTTATGAAAGCCATTTTAACTATAGGTTTACTTATCCTCTCCAATACATTTATGACTTTTGCCTGGTATGGCCATTTGAAATTTAAGGAGATGAAATGGTTAGAAAACTTGGGTTTGCTTTCGATTATTTTAATCAGTTGGGGCTTGGCTTTATTCGAATATATTTTCCAGGTCCCTGCAAATAAAATTGGATATAAAGACAATGGTGGACCTTTTACTTTACTGCAATTAAAAATAATTCAAGAAATTATTACCCTTAGTGTTTTTCTCGTTTTTACGTTAGTTTTCTTCAAGGATGAGCAAATTAAATGGAACCATTTAGTGGCTTTCATCTGTATGATTTTCGCTGTTTATTTTATGTTCAAGAAATAATTCATTGTTGGATAGAAAATTCGTTCTGACATGAGTGGAGTTGTCAGTTGGAGCGTAGTCGAGAACTGTGAGTTGGATTTCAATGCCTTTCAGACTTGCGCAGTGTGCTCGACTCTGCTCGAATTGATATCAGCGAGTAAGCAACACTATTTTATAAACCAACTTGTTTATTCAATCTATAATCCGTGTAAATTTCAATTGGAAAGAAGCAAAAAATGAGGAAAAACGGGCATATTCCTAGCCTTTAAGCAAAGCATTAGAGGTGTAAAACAGGGCAAATCAGGAGCTTTATGAGTAGAGGGTGAGCGAATGGCTTATACTATATGAAACGCGCTTAAAACGCTTAAAATGAGTTCGCCTTAAAGTTCTCCGACCTTAATCTTTTTACCTGGTATCAGCATGTATTTCGTGCTGAAATTATTCAATCGTTTGATTTCTTCGATGGTGGTTTTTTGCTTCTTCGCAATTTTATAGAGGGTGTCCCCCTTTTGAATCGTGTAAAATTTATATCCTTCCGCTGGTTTAACAGTTTCTGCAGGCTTTGTTTCTGCAACTGTTTTAGAGCTTTCACTTTCGTTTTGTTTCACTGAATTTTTTGTTTCCTCGTTTCTATCAGTGCCGGAAACAGTTGATTTAGTTGCGGTTTCGACTGTTGGAACAGAATAAATATTCAATTTTTTTCCGGCGGGAACAGCGCTTCCTTTAATATTATTCCACTGTTTTAGTTGCGCCAATGTACAGCCATAACGATTGGCAATGGATGATAATTTTTCACCTTTTTTAACGCGGTGAACAGCGATAATTTGTGGTTCCTTGGCAAGTATTGACTCACTTGTTAAAGGCTCAGTAACGAGCCCGTTAAGGTTGTAAATGCGTTCCTCGTTCATGATAAACACACCCAATTTATCTGCAGGAAGTGTCAATATGTTTTTTTCATCTACCACAAATGGAATGACACCTTTTCTATAACTTGGATTCAAATATTGTAATTCATCCTCTGCAATGCCTAGTATACTTGCAATTTGTCTCAATGAAACTTGTTTAGTTATACTGATAGTGTCTACTTCCAGAAATATTTTTTTTGGTGTGGCGGAATATAAATTATGCTCTGCGGTATAGTTCATCACATAATTCACAGCAATGAATGCAGGTACATAACCTTGTGTTTCTTTTGGCAAAAATGGACGAATTTCCCAATATGTTTTTTTTCCTCCGCTTCTGCGAATAGCTTTGTTTACGGTACCTGGACCGCCATTGTATGCTGCCAGAACCATTTGCCAATCACCAAATAGTGTATACAAATATTTTAAGTATTGACATGCTGCTTCTGTGGATTTGTAAGGATCACAGCGTTCATCTACGTAAGAAGAAACTTTTAAACCATACATTTTTCCGGTAGGATACATAAATTGCCAAAGTCCCATGGCACCTGCGTGGCTTCTTGCCATTGGATTTAACGCAGATTCACAAATGGCGAGATATTTTAATTCAAGTGGCAGATTGTAACGATCCAGTTGCTGTTCGAAAATCGGAAAATAAAATTGAGACAACGCCATCATGCGTGAAACGAGCTCTCTGCGGCGTACGGTGTATAATTGAATATAGCCTTTCACAACACTGTTGTACTGCAAATCAAAAGGAGAATTGGCATCAATTTGCGCAAGTCGCGATGCGTAAACGGATTCTTCATAGTGGGGAACGGAATCCGGAGAAAAATTAAATTTAGAAGTCTTGGAATAATTAACTTTTGCATAGCCTTTTTCGAACAGATTTAAACTGTATAAACTGTCCAAAGCAGCAGCAATAGGATCATCTTGTAATGTTTCCTGTGAAACAGGTGCAGGACTGACTGTAGCTGGATTTTGTGAAACAGCCGGAAGACCGAGGAAGCAGAAAAAGAAAATAATAAAAAAGAAAAATGGGGACTTCTTCATAAATTATAAACAAGCACAACGCTTAAACATGTCAAGATAACAAATATCACAATGATATGCTAAAAAATCAAGCAGCTTTTCGTCAACTTGGAATTTTTAACAACAACTGAACGGTGATAACTTAATTTAAATTGCTGTTAATTGTTTAGAAAAGGCCAAAAGAGAATTTTCTGAAAAGCTTTTTCCGATCAGCTGAATACCAAACGGAAGCTGATTGGAATGTTTTCCTAAGGGAAGCGAAATGGCTGGTAAGCCTGTGATATTGGCCTGAACAGTGAAAATATCTTCTAAATACATTTCAATCGGATCCGTACTTTTTTTGCCAAATTCAAAAGCCGTTCCCGGAGTAGTAGGCAATAAAATAAAATCATGTGATTCGAAAATGGAATCCGTTTGATTTTTAATCAGGCGTCTTACCTTTTGTGCTTTTGAGTAATAAGCATCATAATAGCCCGCACTAAGCACGAATGTTCCCAGCATGATACGACGCTTCACTTCTTTACCAAAACCTTCTGAACGCGATTTTTTATAGGTCGATTCAATGTCTGTCGCATTTTTGCTTTGATAACCATACGTGATACCTGCAAAACGAGAAAGATTAGAAGACGCTTCCGCTGTGGTTAGAATGTAATAGGTTGGAATAATGTAATCTAAAAATGAAAAACGTACAGGCTCTACCTCATGCCCTAGTCCCTTCAATTTTTCAATGATATCGAATAAGCGGGTTTTTATTTCAGGGTCCAACCCTTTGCTGTTCACACAATCATCCAAATAAGCAATACGCAGTTTTTTGGGTGTTTGCGCTATTTCTTTGGAATAGGAGGGAACAGGCTTGGAAGAAGAAGTGCTATCGTAATTATCCCGACCGGCCATTACTTCCAGTAAAATAGCGGCATCGTCCACATTTTTTGTAATTGGACCAATTTGATCGAATGAGGAAGCGTAAGCAATAGCGCCATATCTGGAGACTCTACCATAGCTTGGTTTTAATCCAACTACACCGCAAAAAGAAGCCGGTTGACGAATAGAACCACCTGTATCTGTACCAAGGGCAGCGAGGCACAAATCGGAAGCTACTGCTGCTGCAGATCCTCCGGAAGAGCCACCACTTACATATTTTATGTTTAAAGGGTTTAAAACATTTCCAAATGCAGAATTTTCATTTGAACTACCCATCGCAAATTCATCGCAATTGCAACGGCCAATAATAACGGCGTCTTCAGCAAGTAAACGCTCGACCACTGTCGCATCATAAAGCGATTCAAATCCTTCCAGTATTTTAGAGGATGCGGAGAGTTTTTGACCTTTGTAACAAAGGTTATCTTTTATGGCAATAACCATCCCTGCAAGCTTTCCAGCGGTTTTGGATTTTACTTTTTCATCCACCAGTTTTGCTTTTGCACGTGCAGCATCACCAAATGTTTCTAAAAAAATATTTAAATTTTTAGCGGATTCAATTCGCTTTAGATATGATTCAACCAGCTCAACACAAGTTATCTTGTTGTTGAATAAATCAGATTGAACGGAAGCGAGAGAATGATAAGGATTCACAAATAAAGAAAAAAATTAAACCAAAAGAATTTACCTGATAAAACTATTGTTGGTTAAGATCTTTCTTAGGCTCCTCTTCACCTTTCGAAGCATCTTTAAATTCTTTTACACCTTTGCCTAACCCCTTCATTAATTCCGGAATTTTTTTACCGCCAAAAAGTAACAGGACAATACAAAGTATAACGATCATTTCTGACCCACCAAGACCGAAAGGAGCTAATAAAACACTGTTTAACATGGTTATAAGTTTGAAATACGCTGCAAAGATAAGAAAATAAAATGTTGCTTTATCAATTATTCTTATATAACCAATCTTCCGGGTCTAATTTTACTTGCCCCTTCCAAACTTCAAAGTGGATAACGGTTTTAGAATCTTCATCATCAAACAAAATACTGCCAATGTTCTCTTTTGTCTTAACTTTGTCTCCCACTTTGATGTAAATATCTTTCAAATTGGAATAAATCGTGAAAAATTCACCGTGACGAATCAAAACAAACTGACCGGCACCAGGCATGCTTACAACAGCCTTTACCTCTCCTTCAAACACAGCTCGAACCAAAGATCCATTGTTGGTTGCAATATCAACCCCGTTGTTATTGATATCCACATCTTTCATTAAGGGGTGTGGATGAACGCCAAAATGCTCGCTGATAACCCCTTTCATAACGGGCCAGGGTAATTTACCTTTATTGCTTGCAAAAGAAGCAGAAAGCTGCTGCGATTCGGGCGTTAAAACCAGGCGCGTTGTCTTTGGCTTATTGGAGTTTGCATTTGCCTTTGCAGCTTCTGCCTGTGCTTTCTCCAACTCCTTTTCAATGACACGCTGAATTGCTTGCTGTAACTTCTCCGCATCGTGTTTCTTTTTCTCCAGATCCCTCTTTAATTTACTCTCCTGATCCTGCAGTTCTGTAAAAACCTGCTCTTTCTCTGTCTTCTCAGCTGTAAGGTGTTTCTTTTCCGTTTCCTGACTACCTAAAAGGAGTCCCTTGTCTGATTTTTTTACCTGGAGATCATGAATTCTATCATTTAAATTTAATTGTGTTGCTACAATCAAAGCAGCCTGTTTGTGGCGGTAATCACTGTATTGCTGAAGATATTTTAAACGGAGAATGGCCTGTTCGAAATCTGTTGACGCAAAAATAAACATCAGCCGGTTGTAGGAATCCCTGTTCTTATAGGCATAATAAATCATTTTCGCGTACTCTGCCTTTAATTTGGCAAGATCTTTTTGCAACTGCCCGATGGATTCATTATTTGCTTTGATTTGCCTGTTCAATACAACAATTTCCGTATTGATAGTAGCAATCAGCTCTTCACGCACACTTATTTTTTTGTTAAGTGTAACCAATTGCGTCAACGAAAGTTTTTTATTCTTTTTCGTTTCTGCTAATAACTCATTTGTATAATCAATTTCTTTTTGAAGCTGTCTCTTTTTGTTTTCAAGCTCCTTTTTGGTTTGTCGCTGAGCAAAGCAAACATTTATACAAAGCAAAATAACGCCAATGAAGAGCGTGCCTCTAAGTCTATTTCTCCGTGTTGATGCGCACATAATTGTCTTGAATTTTAAAAGGAAAACTCAATTCTTCATTTAACTGAATTTTGTTGTATTCGATATCAATAGTAACATTTTTCTGAGCCTTTATGATGTAATTCATCTTGAAAGGAAATAACTGATTGTTGGAACTTTCCGCAATAGCAAAGGCCCCGAACTGTGCATCAAAACTTCTATCGGGATTAAAATCATAAAATAAAATGCGTGCAATTTTAAATGTTTCGGGGATCATGTAAATACTTTGAGCTCCTTCCTTTAATTCTTTTCCTCTCTCCATCACCTTGCGAAGCTTGAATTTCCGGATGGTTCCAAGGGTATATTGACAATTATCCACGCCGGGTTTTATTTTTTCTGTTTCATCATAAAAAGTAACACTGTTTCCAATCAAAAGTGATTGAATGATTTCAAAATCCAGTTCGGTGTTGAGCAATTTGCTGAGATAAGCAAAATCTCCAATGAAGTATTGTGATTTAATCGGGTTCACAAATTTGACACTGTCTTTTGTAATAAGAATTCTGGCACCTTCAATTCCCAATTTAGAAAGGGACATCCAAATAACACTGTCTTTTTTTATTCTCAAGGCAACGGTGAATGAATTGGAGGAACTATCTATCAGTGCATCAATGCTTAATTTTGCTTTGAGCCGATCGAATTTGAATTCATTGGCTTTTAGATTGGTTGTAAGCGTTCTGGCATTTTTGAAGTCTAAAATGCACTTCCCATTATTCAGGGTTATCTTCTTTTGATTCTTACAAGAAGAGAGGAAAAGCAACAAACCTAAAAAAACAGCCAGGAAAACATTAATTCTACTTGAAAAGATATGAACCTTGTTATTCATATAGTTTTTTCTCCATAATTTTTTTTTCGAGCAGATCAGAAGCGCCACCCGCTTTCTTCGCATCTTGCCAGTATTTTACTGCATTTTCTTTATCACCCAGCTGGTATAGAATATCGCCATAATGTTCGAGCAACGTTCCATTTGTTTTCCCACCATTATCCAATGCTTTACCAACCCATATTTTTGCATCGTCGTATTTTTTCATCTGGTATAAAATCCAGCCGTATGTATCCTGATAAGAATTATTGTTAGGCTCCAATTCATTTGTTTTTTTCGACATACGCTCGGCCTTTTCAAGATTCTCATTGCGTATGGATAAATAATAAGCATAGTTATTCAATACGTAAACATTACCCGGCTCCAGCTCTAACGCCTTGTTATACGCCGAATCGGAGGCTGCGAACTTTTTCAACTGATTTTGGGCATCACCAATATTGGCGTAAAACTGCGCCAGTAGTTGTTTATCAAAAGCAAACTCCTTACCTTCTGTTAGCACATCCACGGATGCCTGGTAGTTTCTTAATTGTAAATTGGCTGCACCATTAAAAAAATAAGGGAGGGCCTGGTTAGGGAAAAGCTCAATTGCTTCCTTGCTTTCCTTTTCCATGGCTGCATAATCATTCAATTCTGATTCGATGATTAACAATTGGTTCCACAAAGCATACTTTTCTTTATCCAGCGCAATTGATTTACGATATTCAATTCGAGCCTGTTCCAGTTTTTTATCCCGGTAAAGAAAATCCCCATACATGGAAAACGCTTTGGCTTCATCGGGATGAACCTCTACTAAAATTTTACACAATTCATCAGCATCCGCTTTTAATTCACTGTAAGTTTCGGTAATGGAGTAGTAGGACAGCAGAATTTTGATTTTTGTATCAATATCCAGCAGTTTGCTTTTAAATGCAATTTTGATTTCTTCAAACGACTTTTCATTTTGTTTTTGATTGCGGTAATAATCCGCCAATGATAAGTGTACATAAGCGTTTTCCGGATCAATTCGTAATAAATCATTGTAGGCTTGCAAGGCCTTTTCATTTTGTCCTTTTTCCTGGTAAAGCTCACCAATGATACCATAATACTTTCCTTCTTTTGGGAAGGCTGCAATTAATTTTTTTGCTTCCTCAATGGCTTTGTCGGTGTTGTTAAGGCTTTTGTAAATTTTGATTTTTTGCATGGATGCATCTTCCGAAACGCCAATTTGCTGCTCAATGCGATTGTAGGTTTTAATCGCATCATTTGGTTTATTGGCAAATAGGTAGGCATTGGCCAATTCGTAATAAAAATCAAGACGGTCTGGAAAATTTTGGAGGAGTTTTTCGTACACGGCTGCAGCTTCTGTTGGCTTTTTATTTTCTCGTAAACATTCTGCATACAAGAGCTGGTACCAGGTATTTTTAGGAGCTGCGGTTGCTGCTTTTTTGCTATACAAAAGAGCTTGACTTTTATTGTTTTGAAAGGTGTAAATGGTTGCCAACTCATACATGGTAGCAGAGCTGGAAGGATCTAATTTGAGTGCTTGTAGAAAACGTCCTTCGGCAGATTCATAATTGCCAAGCACTTTTTCACGGGCTCCATCAAAAAAGAGATACTCAAACTCCATTC
>DASRRA010000095.1:0-2240 GCA_035696085.1 Bacteroidia bacterium
TAAACAATTTACCAACGAATCCTTCCATAAAAACAATTGGAAGAAAAATAGCAATCAGTGTAATGGAGGTAGAGATAACAGCAAACACAATTTCGTTCGAGCCCTGAATAGCAGCCTGAAAGGGTGAAAGCCCTTGCTCCATTTTTTTATAAATATTTTCTGTTACAACAATTCCATCATCTACCACTAAGCCGGTTGCTAACACAATTGCCAATAACGTCAATACATTGATTGAAAAACCGAACAGGTACATGATAAAAAAAGTACCGATAAGTGAAACGGGTATATCAATCAGCGGTCGTAAGGCGACAGACCAATCCCTGAAAAACAAATAGATAATTAATACCACAAGCAGCACGGCTATAATTAATGTTTCTGTTACTTCCTTGATGGATTTAGTAACAAACCTAGTCAGATCGTTTGATATACTTAGCTGGTAATCCGGCGGCAATTCTTTTTTCAGCTCTTCGAACCGTTTGTAAAATTCTTTTGCAATGTCAACATGGTTTGCACCGGGTTGTGGAACAATCGTACATGTTACACTGGGAACACCATCAATTCGAAAGGCTGTTTCTTCATTTTCCGCGCCTAATTGTGTATATCCTACATCTTGTAATCGTACTACCTGTTCACTATTTGCACGAATGATCATGTTATCAAAACCATGTGCATCTTTGAATTTTGCATTGGCCTTTACAGTAAGCTCCGTATGATTACCTTCCAGCTTACCTGCAGGCAATTCAATGTTTTCTTTGTCAAATGCACTTTTTACATCCTGCATGGTAATTTTGTAAGCTGCCAGTTTTGATGGATCAAACCACAATCGCATGGCATATTTTTTTTCACCGAATAGTTGCACCGTACTCACCCCGGGAATGGTTTGCAACTTTGGGATTAAAACATTGTCAGCATAATCGCAAATTTGTAAGTCGGTCAGTTTTTTATTGGCGACCGTCATTGCGATAATATACTCCGAGCCGCCATTCGATTTGCTAACGACTGGAGGACCATCCAGGTCTTTGGGAAGACTGCGTTGTGCCTGCGAAATTTTATCTCGTACATCATTAGCAGCTGTTTCCATATTAATTCCCAGTTCAAACTCCACGCTAATGCTACTTGACCCTAAATTACTGGAAGAAGAAATGGATTTAACACCTTCAATACCATTGATTGCTTTTTCAAGCGGATAAGTGATTTGTGATTCAACAACCTCAGCGCTTGCACCGGCGTATTCGGTGCGAACAGAAATAGCAGGAGGATCTATAACTGGAAATTCGCGAACACCTAATTTCTTGAATCCCATAAATCCAAATAGCAGGATAAGCAAATTCATTACAATGGTAAAAACTGGCCGCTTGATACTGAGGGACGGTAAGCTCATATCTTTTCTTTTTTCTTTTTATCTGTTATAATTTTTAAACGGGCTCCTTGTTTTAACTGGAAATTACCACTTACAACAATGGAATCTCCAGGAGATAAACCGGATAATACCTGTACATAATCCTCAGTACGCAATCCGGTTTTTACAAGCTGTTCTTCTGCTTTACCATTTTTGATCAAATACACTTTTGTTCCGTTGAGCACTGGAACAATGGATTCTGTTGGGACAAAGAAAGCATTCGTATTATTTTTCAGGAGAAGTTGTACACGGGCAAAAGCGCCGGGAAGTAATAATGCATTTGGATTTCTTGTCACTGCTAAGTAATGTACACTTCTGCTTTCCAAGTCCACCTGTGGATCACGAACAGTTATTTTTCCTTCGTGAATAGTTGAAGAGCCTTCAGTGGAAAATTGAATAACGTCACCTACTTTAAACAATGCTGAATATTTCTCGGGAATTGTGAAATCAATTTTTACGGGATCAGTCTGATATATATGTGTAATTGTAACGGCAGATGTAATGTAACTTCCAATACTGACTCTGCGGATTCCCAAAATACCGTTAAAGGGCGCTCGAACCTCTGTTTTAGCAATCTGTGCCTGATAGTAAGAACTGTCAGCTTTTAAAGAATTATATTTCGCCAATGAAATATCATATTCCTGTTGGCTTATTCCACCTATTACAATTAATTGATGTTGTCTACGTTCCACTTCAAGTGCAAGTTTTAGATCCACTTTTAATTTTTCAAATTGTGCACGAAGATCTGCGCTATTGACTTTCAGCAGTAGTGCTCCTTCGTTTACAGTTGCTCCTTCTGGTAAATCTATATAAATAACATTTCCGCTCGCTTCTGCTTTTA